>CAWUUC010000298.1:0-9690 GCA_963924905.1 uncultured Paracoccaceae bacterium | reverse complement strand
GGCTGTCCAACCCCGCCCGTACGACCCCGCACCATAACTGCCCCAACCTCTGGCTGACGCAAATAGTGATGCGCGGGCAGATCGGCAAACAGATCGCTAAGGCGGGTTGGATTGGCGCGGGCCATCAGCCCCATCCAATTTTGGCGCTCATGTGTGGTGTTCATCACGTCCTCGACATCTTGCGGATTTGTCTAGATTAATATACAACTAGACAAATCTATAACCTTAGGACGGCGCGAATGCACATGAATTTTTTATGACAAAGACCGCTGTGTGGAAAACCATCGCCGCCGCCTTGACGGATGAGATCGCAGCGGGACTCTATCCCGCAGGGGGCAAATTGCCGACCGAGGCCCAGTTTTCCCAGCGCTTTGGCGTCAATCGCCATACTGTGCGCCGCGCCTTGGCACATATGGCGGAGGCCGGAGTTTTATATGCGCGCCGTGGGGCAGGCGTTTTTGTTTCCACTGTTCCAACCGATTATCCGTTGGGGCGACGGGTGCGATTTCATCAAAACGTACTAGATTCGGGGCGCACCCCATCCCGAGTGATTTTACGCATTGAAACCCTGCCCGCGACAGCAAAGCAGGCAGAGGCACTGACCCAACCGATCGGCACATTGGTCCATTTGGTTGAGGGTTTATCTTTGGCAGATTCGGTTCCTATGGCGCGGTTTATTTCGGTCTTTCCGGCCCTGCGCTTTGCCGACTTTCCCAGCCATATGGCAATCAGCCATTCGGTGACGACTGCTTTGGCGGCTTGCGGCTTGGCCGATTACACCCGCGCCACAACGCGCCTGACAGCGCGGGTTGCGGACGCAATTTTAGCGCGGCATCTGCATTTGCCCGAAGGCGCGCCCTTGTTACGCAGCGAGGCGGTGAATGTCGACGTGAACGGTTTGCCCATTGAATATGGGATCACATGGTTTGCGGGGGATCGTGTGACCTTGACGATTTTGGCTGATGGAGTGTCACAATAGTTTTGCATCCCTGCGCTAGTGCAACAGCATAGAATCGCCGAGGAAACCATGCCGCGCACCACGCCACCCCTTCGATTGACCAACGCGCAAATCCTGCGCGACGGTGTCTTGCAGCAAAAATCGATCAGCCTTGCGGAGGGTCTGATCACCCGCGGCCCTTTGCCAGAGGTGGATTTGTCAGGCTATCTGATCCTGCCTGGTATCGTGGATCTGCATGGCGATGGTTTTGAACGCCACATGGCCCCTCGACCCAGTGCGCCATTTCCCCTTGCGGCGGGTTTTGCCAGTTTTGACCGCGAGGCGGCAGCCCATGGCGTCACGACCGCCTATCTGGCCCAAGGTTGGAGTTGGGAGGGCGGACCCCGTGGGCCCGATCACGCCGAAACAGTGATGGCCGCACTTGATCTTTATCGCCCCCATGCCCTGACAGATTTGCGCCTACAAATCCGGGCCGAGACGCATTTGGTCGATGAAACAGATCGTCTGATTGCGGCTGTCAAACGCTATGGCATCGATTTCGTAGTGTTCAACGATCATCTTGCCGAGGCGTTGCATATGGCGCGTCTTGCTCCGACCGATTTCGCCGCATGGGCGCGCAAAATCGGCAAATCTGCCGAAGAATTGGCTGCCGTGATTGATGCCGCCGCAGCTATGTCCAAACGCGTGCCGCGCAGTCTATGCACTTTGGCAGAAGCTTTTGATAAAATGCGCGTTGTGTATGGCAGCCATGATGATGCCGATGGCGAGGTGCGCGAGCGTTTTGCCATGATTGGTGCGCGTTTGGCTGAATTTCCCCTAACCCGCAGCGCCGCCGCCGCCGCCCACGCAATGAACAGCCCCGTGATTATGGGCGCGCCCAATGTGGTGCGCGGCAAAAGTCAGGCAGGGAATGTATCTGCCAATGCCTTGGTCGCCGAAGGGCTATGCGACGCTTTGGTATCGGATTACCACATCCCTGCATTGCCTTTGGCGGTTTGGGCGCTTGTTGATCGTGGCATAATGGATTTGCCCCGCGCTTGGTCGATGGTGTCGCAAAATCCCGCCGAGATTTTGGGTCTGCATGACCGTGGGCGTTTGCTGCCAGGTTTGCGCGCCGATGTTGTGGTGATGCACGCAGAGACGCGGACGATTGAAGCGACCATTTGTGCAGGTCAAATCACCTATTTGTCGGGCGAGGCCGCGGCACGGTTTACATCACAAGCTATTGAAATGCCGATGGCGGCTGAATAGTCAGGTCAGCGGCCTGATCAGCCGTTATACTTTTCCAAAAAGGCCTCGGCTTTAAGGATGCGAAAATCCATCAGCGCGCCGCGCAAGGCTGAGTGATCCCAATCCCACCAAGCAAGGTCCAAAAGACGTTGGGCGATGGCATTGGAAAAGCGGGGGCGCATAGGTGTCGCAGGCAATCCCGCGACGATCATATAGGGCGGTACATCGCGGGTCACGACCGCACCAGAGGCGATGATCGCCCCCGCGCCAATGGTTACATCAGGCTTGATAATCGCGCCATGCCCGATCCAAGTATCTGGCCCAATCACCGTGCGGCGACGGGCGCGGTGGGCAAAAAATTCTGGATCATCGGCCACATCATCCCAGTAATAGCTGGAACGATACAAAAAGTGATGCAAGCTGGCATGGTCCATCGGGTGATCCGTCGGGCCGATCCGCGTCATCGCGGCGATATTGGCGAATTTGCCCACGGTGGTATTGGCGATGTCAGACATACGGTCGCAATAGGCGTAATCTTGAAAGGTGGAATTGACGATGCGCGAGAGTTCTCCCACTTCGCAATAGGCGCCGAAATCGGAATTGCTGATCTGACAACCTTGGTGGATAAATGGTTCGGTCGCGGACAGTTTGGGCATCATTCACCTTTAATCAATTTGCGGCGCAGCCAGCCCGAAAATGCATCCATCATGATCACCATCAGCACGATCAAAACCATGTAGTATGCGACCTCTTCCCAGTCGCGTTGGGTTTGGATCGCTTGGGTCAACAACAGACCAATCCCACCGCCCACAATTGCCCCAATCACTGTGGCGCTGCGTGTGTTCGATTCTAGAAAATACAGCACTTGCGACAACAAAACGGGCGTGATCTGGGGGATCACCCCAAAACGGGCGCGAATAACGGCATTGGCCCCTGTGGATCGCACGCCTTCTACTTGCTTTTCGTCGATGTTTTCCAAGGCCTCGGAGAACATCTTGCCAAAGCTGCCTGTATCCGTGATTAAAATCGCCAAGGCGCCTGTCATCGGACCCGGGCCAAAGGCACGGCTTAGGATGATGGTCCAAATCAACCCATCCACCCCTCGGATAAAGTCAAAGACGCGACGAAAGGCGAAGCGGATCGCACGCAGCGGCATAAAGTTGCTGGCCGCCGCAAAAGCCAAAGGCAGAGCGATCACCGCCGCCCCAATCGTGCCCAAAAATGCCATCAGCATTGTTTCAAACAGCGCCCAAAACACATCGCCATGCCGCCATGCCGAATTGTTCAAAAAGTCTGATGTCATCGCCGCCAGATTGCTGTGATCGGCATTGATGCGATCGCCCACCGTGGCAAGACGCAATAATTCTAGGGGGCCTTTGTTGAAAAAGGGGCTGTCGATGGTGAAGAAAAACATCTCCCAGCCCGCTTGATATTTGAACGTCTCGACCTTGGCGCGCGAATAATTGAACCGTCCTGCTGGCGTGGTCACCGTCACCTTTGTCTCTGACGCGTTGATCCAATCGGGCAGGGGTTGTGGCGCGGTCAGGATCAATCGATTTCCATCGGGGCGAATATCAATCAGGCCATAATCAGGCACGAACATCCGCGCGCCCAAATTATCATAGGTCACCTCATAGCCGCGCCCCAAATCCACGTTGGTCACATCGCCCGTGATGGTCACCCAGTCGGGCAAACGGTCATTGGGATAGGTGCCACCACGCGCATCGCCCTCAATCGAAACACTGACATCACCGCTGCGGTTTTCGCGTGTGACGTGGGTTTTATAAGACCAAAAATCTGACGTCAGGATGATCGCATTATCCATCCGCGCCCGCCCCGCAAGACCCATGATATCAAATGAAAAAAAGATATAAGTCAGATAGACCAAAATGATGGCAGGGACGGAAAAAGCGAACAAACGTTTGCGCGTGAGGTTCGCGGTGATCTGGGTGTTCAAATCGGGACTAAGATTGGTCATTGTCATGCGATTAGCCCTTTGCCAATTTGTTGCGATACCGGTCTGAAATACGGTCAATGATGAAAATGGTCAGGAAGAGCAAAATGAAAATCGCCACCACTTTGTCATAACGGCCCTGTCCCCATTGCATCGCAATTTTCAGATCATAGCCAATGCCGCCTTGACCAACAAAGCCCAAGATTGCACTGGCACGCACGTTGATTTCAAACCGCAACAGCGCATAAGATAGCCAGTTTGGCGCAACCTGCGGCAGCACGCCCAACCACATCCGTTGGCCCCATGTTGCCCCGACCGAGGCCAGTCCATCAACTGGTTTCAAATCGGCGTTTTCGGCCACTTCGGAAAACAACTTACCCAACGCGCCGGTCGTGTGGATCGCGATGGCGATGACAGCAGGCACGGGACCGCCGCCCAAAATATAGATCAAAACCAAGGCGATGACGATTTCAGGGATGGCGCGGCAGGTGTCCATGATACGGCGAAAAACAGGAATCATCCGTGGCCATAGGGCCAGCCCCCGCGTCGACAAGAGCGCCATGACCACTGCCACCATCCCCCCCAAAAGGGTCGATACCGCAGCGATATTGATCGTCTCAATCAACGATGGGAAAAACTCGACAAACATCGCGGGCAGATTGGCGCGGTCACGCCAGGCTTCGGAAATCACTTCGCCGCCAAAGTCGCCCATTTGCGGCAGCCCTGCCCAAAAGCCACCTGCATTGCGATCTTCGGCCAATATCCAGCCCGAGGCAACCATCCCAATAAACAGCAAAAACAATATGCCGCCATACATCCGTTTGCGGCGCAGCATTTCCATATAGGCGCTGCGCGGGTCGGACATATCGGGGCGTTTGCCCTTTTCTGGTCCAAAGGCGATGTCTACCATGGGGATCCTCAAATATGGCTCAGCACTAAATGATTGGGCCGCCCTAATTGGGCGGCCCAGAATTCGATCCGATGGGATTACATGCCTTCTTGCAATTTGCGTGCAGCGATGATGCCCAAATACATGTCATGCGTTGCAGGAACGAAGTCTTTTGCATCGCCAGCGGCCACGCCATAGGCGCAATCTTTGTCATTTTCCCATAGATCAGCGGTCAAAGCGGTGACTTTGTCTTTAACATCAGCAGGCAAAGCCGCGCGGACAACCATCGGACCCTCTGGGATCAGTTTCGAGCGCCAGATTTCGACCAGATCATTCATATCAACCAGACCCGCATCAGCCGCGCGGCGGAATGCGCCCGAGTTGTAACCGTCTTCCCAGTTGCCAACGCCGTCAGCCCAAGACACGCCCGCCGCGAAATCGCCGTTGCTGACGCCAACGATGGTTTGCTCATGGCCGCCCGACATTTTAACTTCGCTAAAATAGTCTTCCAGCTTGCCATAGGTTGCCAACAGCTCTGCACCTGGGACCAAATAGCCCGAGGTCGAGTTTGGCTCACCAAAGGCGAAAACTTTGCCCTTGGCATCTTCGATTTTGGTGATGCCGGTGTCTTTGCGGGCAAAACCGATCGAATAGTAACCCGTGGAATCGTCTAGGTTTTGCTTGGTCAATTTAACTTCGACAGCATTTTCATCGGTCAAAAAGATTTTTGCATAAGACGATGCGCCCAACCACGCATAATCCAGCGTGCCGCCCAACAACCCTTGGATCACGCCGTCGTAATCAGCAGGGGTGAACACTTTGACTGGGACGCCCAAAGCTTCTTCGATTTTGGCGCGAAAGCATTCGTTCGAGGTCATGCGGTCTTGGGCGTTTTCACCGCCAAGAATCCCGATGTTAAACTCTTTGATCGCGTCTTGGGCCAAAACAGGGCCAGCCAGCGTGGTCGTTGCAGCCAAAAGGGCAATGATCTTTTTCATCGTCGTCTCCAGTTTGATGACCAAATGGTCGGGAAGTTGTGGAAAGATTAGGCCAACATCGTTTCAGCAAAGGCGGTGTCATTTGGGCCGCTGATTGCCGTCGATGTCGCGCTTTCGTTAAAGCTGTCGTCCGCGCCATAAATGTCGCGAGCCACGCCTGTGGTCAGTTGATCGGGGGTTCCGTCAAAGACGATGCGCCCGTCACGCATACCAATCACGCGGTCGCAATAGCGCCGCGCGGTGTCCAAAGTGTGCAGGTTTGCAATCACCATGCGCCCGTCTTCATCATGGATACGGCGCAGCGTATCCATCACCAATTGTGCGTTCATTGGGTCAAGGCTGGCGATGGGTTCATCGGCCAAAATCACCTTTGGATCTTGCATCAAGGCGCGTGCAATCGCCACACGCTGTTGCTGACCGCCCGACAATGCCTCGGCGCGTTTTGGGGCCTGTTCGGCAATGCCCAAACGGTCCAGAATTTCCAAGGCGCGATAAATCTCAGCCTTGGACCACATGTTAAACATCGCGGCCAATGTGGAATGTTTGCTGAGTTTGCCGTGCAAGACATTTGATGCCACATCCATGCGCGGCACCAGATTGAATTGCTGAAAGATCATCGCGCATTGACCTTGCCAAGCGCGCATTTCAGCGCCTTTCAGGGATAAAACATTGCGTCCTTCGAACAGCAATGCGCCCGAAGATGCGTCCGTCAAGCGGTTCATCATACGCAAAAACGTTGATTTTCCAGCACCAGAACGGCCAATGATGCCCACGAATGCCGACTTATCAATGGAAAAGCTAATGCTGTCGACGGCCCGTTTTTGGCCAAAGACACGCGTTACATTTTTCACATCCAACATGCGACATCCCCTTTTCGTTCAAAGGGGCATAGCGCGGATTCGTAACATACGTGTTGCGCTTATGTGAAACTTTGGTGACGATCCGCCAAAAGCAAAGGCTAGACCGAGACACAGGCCCGTAGGTCAGATTTTTCCAAAATGCCCTTACGCCCTTGCAACGCCACGGCGCCGCGTTTTAGGACGTAAAACTGATCCGCCAGGTCATAGGCAAATTCAAAATATTGCTCGACCAAGATAATCGCCATTGTGCCCTCGCCGCGCAAAAAGTCGATCACGCGGCCAATTTGTTGGATGATATTGGGCTGGATCCCTTCGGTCGGCTCGTCCAAAAGCAGAACCTTGGGCTGCATGATCATGGCGCGGGCGATTGCCAATTGTTGTTGTTGGCCCCCCGACAAATCCCCGCCGCGACGTCCCGACATATCGCGCAAAACGGGGAATAGATCGTAAATAACATCAGGGATTTTGTGTTCGGATTTCGGTAAAACGGCAAATCCCGTTTGCAGGTTTTCCAAGACCGTCAGCAACGGAAATATCATCCGACCTTGCGGCACATAGGCCACGCCGCGCCGCGCCAAAACTTGTGACGGGGCAGCCCCCATATTTTGGCCGTCAATTTCCACCGCGCCTGCAGATTTCGGATGTGCGCCCGACAGCGCCTTAAGCAGGCTGGTTTTGCCAACCCCATTCATCCCCATGACACAAGTGACCTCGCCTGCCTTGGCTGCGAAATCGATGTCATAAAGGATTTGCGATCCGCCATAATGTAGGCACAGTCCCGTTGTTTTCAGCATGTTCTAGCGTCCCAAATAAACATCGATCACCGCCTGATTTTGCGTGACATGGGCCAGCGACCCTTCGGCCAAAACGGCCCCTTCGTGCAAAACGGTCACTTTGCAATTCAGACGGCGCACGAATTCCATATCATGTTCGACCACCACCACTGCGCGGGTCTTGGCCATCTCGACCAACATGGACGTCGTAGCCTCGCGCTCTGCAAGGGTCATCCCTGCGGCAGGTTCATCGACCAAAAGCAATTTCGGCTCTTGTGCCAAAAGCATACCCAGTTCCAACCATTGCTTTTGTCCGTGACTAAGTTCGCCCGATTTGCGCGACAGCGCGTCTGACAGGCCCACTTGGGCCGCAAGCGATTGAATGCGATCCAAGTCCAAGCGTGTCTTTCTTGAAAACAGCACCGCCCAAGGGCTGCGCGGTGCCTTTAGGGCAAGGCGCAAGTTTTCTTCAACGGTCTGATCTTCAAATACGGTGGGGCGTTGAAATTTGCGGCCAATGCCGATTTGGGCGATCTGCGCTTCGGACTTCGAAAGCAGGGATTCTGCACGTGGACCGAACAACACTTTGCCTTTGTCAGGTTTTGTTTTGCCTGTGACGATATCCATAAAGGTGGTCTTGCCTGCACCATTTGGGCCAATCACGGCCCGCATTTCGGCTGCGCCAATGTTGAAAGATAGATTGTTGATGGCGCGAAACCCGTCAAAGCTGACCGTCACGCCTGACACTTCTAAAAGTGCGCTCATCGATCGGCCTCCTTTTCGCGTAAGGCGCCAGCATTTGGGCCTAAGGCCGCGCCATGACGGTTGGGCGGCAGCAAATTGGCAAAGCGATCAAACAACCCGCCAATACCGCGCGGCGCATAAAGTGTGACCAAAACAAACGATAGTCCCAGCACGATCTGCCACCAATCGACCCATTTGATTGTGGCAAACCCCAAAGGCAAATCAGGGGCAGAGCCACCCGTAAACCAGCTGGAAATCAACGAGACAAAGGCCGCGCCAATGACCGCCCCATAAAGTCGCCCACGTCCGCCAATCGCCACCCAGACCGCAAGGTAAATAGAGGCCACGGTCGACATCTCGGCAGGGTTGATAATACCCGCTTGGGGATAATAAAGCGCACCCGCAATCGCCGCGATCAAGGCGGTCATGGTGAAAATAAACAGCTTATATCCTTCGACGGAATAGCCCAAAAACCGCAGGCGCTGTTCGTCATCTCGAATGGCGCGCAAGGCCTGACCAAATTTGCCTGAAACCACAAAACTGGCCAAAATATAGCCCAACCCCAATGCCAAGGCCGAGGCCCAGAAAAACCAAATTGAAATTACGTCTTGGCCGACCGCATCCAGCCCAGGGATATTTTGCAGCCCCGACAGACCGTTATTCCCGCGCAGTCCTGAATCGTTTTGAAACAAATGCAGTGAGAGGGCCAATGTCATCGCTTGGGTCAAGATCGACAAATAGACCCCTGCCACACGACTGCGAAAGGCCAGCCAGCCAAAGACTAGCGCCAAAAGACCAGGGACCGCTAGCACGAGGATCAATTGGATCGGCAAACTGCCCGCAAAAGCCCAAATAGCCGGTAAATCCGAAGATCCGACCACGCCAAAGATTTGGTTTGTGATCCCGGCCCGAATTTCGTCAGGGGTCGGGGGCAGGGGTGAATTGGCCAGCGAGGCGATAACGATTTCCTCGGTTCGGGCATACATCAGCCACATACCAATCATATAGCCGCCCAATCCAAAAAAGGCAAAATGCCCAAGGCTCAGGATCCCTGCATAGCCCCAGACCAAATCCATCGCGATGGCGATCAGGCACAAACAAAGTGTCTTACCCAATGTTTTGATGAATGAGGTCGAGACCAGATCAAACCCATATGCCGCGCTGGATAAGGTGATGGCCAAGGTAAAAACCGCAAGGACTCCGACAAATATCAAGACGGATGGATTTTTGGATAAGAAGCCCTGGGTCATGGTGTTTCCCCAGAAGGGGTGGCCAGCCCCCCCC
>CAWUUC010000297.1:0-2586 GCA_963924905.1 uncultured Paracoccaceae bacterium | reverse complement strand
CTCTTTGAAAATATCCTGCGGGGGGAGCGCAACGCGCGGGGGGCGCAAAGCCCCCAATTTGGGGGGGAAGTGCCAGATTCTGTTGCCAGGCTCTGGCGGGCCCCGCCTTACGCGGCTAAGCGCAAGGACTTAGTTTCGGCGACTTAACTGCTTACGCAGCCAAAGCCATTGCCGGAGCACGGTTGTCATTTGCAACTGTACGATTTGGACCGATAACGGTGGTTCCTCACCGAGCAAAAGCTGGCCCCTTTAGACGTTCGTCGATCCTATTTCGACCCCACACGCCCCAAATGAAAGGGAGAATTGGTGGAGTCGCCGGGTACCGCCCCCGGGTCCGAACCGTGTATTACGGGTGCGTTTATCGCCATAGATCAAAGCAAGCCTTGAACATCGCTAACATAGGCATTGCCTGACCGCAGCGCAAGGGCGCATATAAAAAGCGCCCAAGGTTTCCCTTGGGCGCGCCTTGGTCATGTCAGACTTAGAAGCCTGCTTTGATCAATTCGAATTCTTTGGTCATCCGTTCGGTCATTTCAGGTGAAAGGGGGGATTGAGGCAAAACTTTGCCGTCAATCGGGTCCACATCGGCGGCCTTCAATTCATCCATGGTGATTTCGGTCATCGCCGCATCATTGGCATGGGCATAGCCAAAGTTTTCCAACAACCCGCGTGCCGAACCATGTGCCAGCCAAGCGTTGATGAAATCATAGGCCTTATCTTCTGATCCGGGAGCGTCTTTGAAATTGACATAGCCGCAATACCAGTTCGACGCGCCTTCCACAGGAGTGCGGTTAAACACCACTGGCACGCCTTCGTTACGGACAGCGGCCACGCCGTCATTCCATGTCCAAGAAATCGCCACTTCGCCTGATTTCATCAATTGTGCCACTTCGGCAGGGTCTGCCCAATAGGTCCGCACATTTGCATGGGCCTCGCGCAACCAGGCGGCGGCAGCTTGGAATTGCTCTTCGGTTATATTGGTCCAATCGGTCACGCCTGTTGCCAAAAGACCCAAAGAAAACGCATCGGGCGTATTGTCTGGCAAGGTGGTGCGGCCCGCAAATTCAGGATCAACAAAGATTTGCAAGGTCGATGCCTGTTCAGCCGTCACTTGATCGGGGTTATAAGCCATAGCGGTATAGGCGTAATCGGTTGGAATATACCAAACGCCGCCGTCATCTTTGAAAATGGGGCTGTCCAAAAAGCGCGGGGCGATATTGGCAAATTCTGGGATACGGCTGACATCCCAAGGTTCAATCAGGCCTTTGTCACGATATTTCTGCACCATTTGGCTGCAAGGATGCGCGACATCGGCCTTAAACCCAGAAGAGACCTTGGTGAAAGCTTCGTCTTCGTCACCATAAAATGCGTATGTGGGCATTTGACCATGTTTTGTTACATAATCCACGATCAAGGCTTCATCTTCAAAGCCAGCCCAGTCAAAAACGATCAGATCAGGATCTGCCGCAAAGGCGTGGGTGGCAAATGAGATAACCAAGGCAGTGCTGGCAAGCAAAGATGTCTTTTTCATGAAGGCTCCTAGATGATGGGTTAGCGTCTGAAAGCTAGTTAGGTTTGCGTCACGCAATTCTCAAGTCTGGAGAAGAAAATGACAGGCTGACCCCCAGATGCAAGCGGAAATTCGGATAGGCGGACTGAAATTTGCCCAAAAAATGGGCGTCTATATCAAGTGCATATCTTGTTTTGTCTGATGCGCCCTGATTTGATAGGGGATGACAGTATCTTTGGGGTGTGGCTATGCTTGATATGGATTTCGTGCGCGGACAATTTCCCGCCTTTTCGTCCGATCTTTTGGGACAAAACGCATTTTTTGAAAATGCGGGAGGATCATTTCCCTGTCGGCAGGTCGTGGACCGTCTCCATCGGTTTTATACGGACCGCAAAGTCCAGCCCTATGGGCCATATTCTGGTGCCCAAGAAGGCGGTGCCGAGATGGACGAGGCGCGCCGGCGTCTGGCTGCCATGATGGGGGTCAATGGGCCGCAAGTGTCCTTTGGGCCATCGACCAGCGCCAATACCTATGTTTTGGCCAATGCGGTGCGGGTTTGGTTGCGGGGACAAAACGCAGCGATTGTGGTTACCAATCAAGATCATGAGGCCAATTCTGGCGTATGGCGGCGTCTGAAAGACGAAGGGATTGAGGTGCGCGAATGGACGATTGATCCGCAGACAGGCAGTTTGGACCCTGCAGATTTATCGGGATTGTTGGCGGATGGTCGCGTGAAATTGGTGGCCTTTCCTCATTGCAGCAATGTCGTGGCCGAAATCAATGATGTGGCATCGATTTGCAAGATGATCACAGCGGCGGGTGCGCGCAGCGTGGTTGATGGGGTTTCATATGCGCCGCATGGCTTTCCCGATTTTAACGCCTTGGGGGCGGATGTTTATTTGTTTTCGGCCTATAAAACCTATGGCCCGCACCAAGGGATTATGGTGATCAGCGAGTCGTTTGGGGCTGAATTGCCCGCGCAGTGCCATTATTTTAATGCGGGCGCGCTTTACAAGCGGTTCACGCCCGCAGGGCCAGATCACGCGCAAATCGCCGCCTGTGCGGGTATGGCTGAC
>CAWUUC010000296.1:0-8668 GCA_963924905.1 uncultured Paracoccaceae bacterium | reverse complement strand
TGACATGAAAAATCTCTGCCTCGGCATTTGAGGCGGGCGCATTGGCAGGAACATAGCTTTTGCGGCCCCCAAAAGAGGCAAGGCGCACAGGGCGTGATCCCGTGATCATGTTATAAATATCTAGATCATGGCAGCATTTTTCCAGCATGAACCCGCCCGTCAAATCGGTCTTACGCCGCCAATCGCGCATGAAAAATGCGCCGTGATAGGGCGCGATATGTTCATTCGCCTCAAGCGAGACAATCTCGCCCAATTGCCCTGCAGACATTGCAGCGCGCAAATCGACCATATGTTGCGAATAACGCAGCACCATGCCCACCATCGCCCGCCGAGCCCCCCCGTGCTGGGCCAACAGTCGCGCCAGTTCCAAAGTTTCCGCGATCGAAATGACCACAGGTTTTTCCGTAAAAATCTGAACCCCTGCCTCTAGCCCAAGGCGGATTTGTTCCAAATGAAATACATTGGGCGAAAAGACGCAGTACAGATCGGGCTTGGCATCTGAAAGCATCGTTGGGATGTCTTCATAGCGCACAATGTCCCCGCCCAGCATATCCAAATGTGTGGGGTTTGGGTCATAATAGCCGACCACTTTCGCCTCGGGCATTTCAGCCAAAAGAGTGCTAAGAACATGTCCCGCCCGCAGGCCCATTCCAGCCGTAACTATCCGCATCACCTACTCCGTCAGTTCATCCGCCAAGGCGGGGGCTTGCAGACGGCGCATCACAGCGCCATTTGCATCAAAAACATGGGCATCTTGAGGGGCAAAGGTCAGGCCAATTTGCGCGCCTTCGCGCACAAGACTATCGCCAGCAAGGGCCGCGCAAATCTTTTGACCGTCCGCCGTTGTGCCATAAGAAATGGCGATCCCGCCCAGACGTTCCAACACGCGCAATTTCATTGTCAGACCATCACCAAGCGTCAGGTTTTCGGGGCGTATGCCCACCTCGACCTGATCACCGGCTTTGGTCGCGCCGAAATCCACAGGCAAGGTCATACGCCCACCGCCTGAAATATCGACCGTCAATCCATCCTTACCCGTTCCAACCACTGTGGCTGGTAAAAGGTTCATATTGGGCTGTCCAATAAAGGTTGCAACAAAGCGGGTGGCGGGGTGATGATAGAGTTCCATCGGCGTGCCGAATTGTTCAATACGACCCTTGTTCAGTACCACGATCCGATGGGCCATGGTCATAGCTTCGATCTGGTCGTGGGTGACATAAATCATGGTGGCATCCAAGTCGCGTTGCAACGCTGACAATTCCACCCGCATTTCGCCCCTGAGCGCCGCATCCAGATTCGACAGCGGCTCGTCAAACAAAAAGACCTTTGGATTGCGCACGATGGAGCGTCCTATGGCCACGCGTTGGCGCTGCCCCCCCGAAAGCTGACCCGGTTTCAGTTGTAATTTGTCATTCAGTTGCAAAATTTCCGCCGCGCGACCCACCTTTTGTCGCACCTCTTCTTCGGGCAGGCGGGCGACGCGCAGCGGGAAGGCGATATTTTCAAAGACAGTCAAATGGGGATAAAGCGCATAGGATTGAAACACCATCGAAATGCCGCGATCCACGGGCGCGGCTTTGGAAACATCAACCCCGTCAATCAGTATTTGACCTGAAGTCGCCTCTTCCAGCCCTGCGATGATGCGCAATAATGTTGATTTACCACAGCCCGAAGGGCCGACAAAAACCACAAACTCGCGGTCGCGCACAGCCAGATCAAGGCCATGCAGCACCTGCGCTGTGCCAAAGGATTTGGTCAAATGGGAAAGTTCCAGCGTGGCCATATCAAAAACCTATCGGATCAGAGAGAGAAGGCGCGGTTGCCCGCGCCTTCGTTATTTCTTCGCGCGAAATTAGCGCACTGCAGCCAGTTCTTCGCCCGCAGTGGTCACCAATTCGTCGACAGACCCTTCGTTCAGCATCACGCCTTGGACCATGTTGGTAAAGACCGCTTGCAGTGATTTAAAGTCTTCGACCATTGGCTCTGGCCCACCTGTCGAAATGCCTGCAACAAAGACGGGCCATGGATCTTGGGTGTAGTAGACATCGCTCATGCCAGCTTTTTGGTAATCCAAAATTGGAGTCAGACCCCAAGAGCTGTCCAGATCATACTGTGCGTCGCCCGAGGTCAGCGCCTTGGCCAATTTGGTCGCCATTTCTTCGTGGCCCGTACCCTTGAACACAGCAATAGAGTCGGTGATCAAGATTGTGCCTGAATCCCCAGATGGACCATGTGGAATTGGAACGACCATTTGGCTCGGCACTTTTTCTGCATGCTGCCCCTTGCCCCATGGACCCGTGACATACATCGCAATCTGTCCGTCGTTGAACAAATCCTTCATCTGGTCACGCTCCCATTCGATGGGGCCAGATTGCATATAGGGCAACAGATCTGCGTAAAGCTGCAGCGTTTCGCGGGTGTTTTGGCTGTCCAGCGCGGGCTTGCCGTCTGCGTCAAAGACAAGGCCATCATTGGAATACAAGAAATCAAGGAACATATGCATCGTGTTATCGAAATCCTTGCCCGCAATACCAATACCAGCGGCATCGGTATTGTCGGTCACGGTTTTGGCCAATGCCACCAGATCGGCATAGGTTTCAGGCGCTTTACACGCGGCACCAGCGGCCTCGACAACGGCGCAGTTGATATACAGGGCCTTGGTTGAAAAGGCGTGTGGGATCCCCCAATATTGCCCACCCGACGAGACGGTCGACAAAACGCCGGGCTGGAACATCGCCTCTTCTTCTGCGCTAAAGGTGACAGGAACAATCAGGTCATTCTTGGCCAATTGGCGCAAGGTGCGCGACCCCATGTAGGCGATGGATGGTGCGTCGCCTGCCGCCGCCAGTTGCATGGATTTGTCTTGGCAGGTGCCCCATTCAACAGCTTCCATATTCACCGTCACCCCTGGGTTTTCAGCGATGAATGTGTCGATCACTTTTTGGTCAGCAGGGCGCACTTCGCCGCCACACATGATGAAATGCAATTCTTGGGCTTGGGCAGATAGGGCCGTGCCTGCCAGCAGCGCTGCGGCGACGGAAAGTGTTCTAATAGATGTCATTCTTAGTCTCCCTTGGTTGGATGTCTGAAGGTCACTCTTTCACCGCGCCCGCTGTCAGACCAGCGACGAGGTATTTCTGAAGGAACAAGAAAAACAGCAAAACCGGCAGCACACCTGTCAGCGCGGCGGCCATCATCTCGTTCCAAGTGGTGTCTTGATAGCCCACGAATTCAAACAGACCTGCAGGCAGCGGTTGATATTCGCGTTTGTTGTTAAATGTGATGGCGAACAGGAATTGCTGGGCATAAGCGCCAATAAAGACGGACGTCGCGACCACAATCAGCCCAGGCGTTGCCAACGGAATAACCACCCGTCGCAAGGTATAAAGACGCGACGCCCCGTCGACATAAGCCGCCTCTTCCAATTCGCGCGGGATTTTTTCAAGATAGGATCGCAACAACCAAATCCCTGTGGGGATCAAAAATGCGATCCCAGGAATGATCATCGCCCAATAGGTGTTGAGCAGGCCCAGCGTTCGCAACACACGATAAAGCGGGATCAAAAGAACCGCGCCTGTAAACATATTGACCGCCAAAAATCCACCAAGCGACAGCGCCTTGAACGGAAATTCAAGCCGCGCATAGGCATAGGCACCCGGCACAACGACAATCATCGTGGCCAATGTTACCGCCAGCGCAATGAAGACCGAATTAAAGATATAGCGGCCCAACAAAGGCACTGTCACCCACATATCGCGATACGCTTGCAGTGAAAAATCTTTGGACCACCAAGAAAACTCGGCTGTCATTAGGTGTGACATGGGGCGCAAACTGACCCGCAGCATTTCGATGAAGGGCATCAAAATGAACAACAAAAACAAGAATGTGGCAATATAAAGTCCAATTTTCTGCCAGATATTCAGACGGTCAATCAGCATCTCATTTGGCCCCATAATGACGGTTGACGCGGTTCAAGAAATACAGATAGGCCAGTGAAAACACGGCCAGCAGCGCGACAATAACAACCGCACGCGCTGCCCCTTCGCCAAAGCGTTGGCTGGAAATCGCGACCTTATAGGTGTCGATGATCAGCGTCGTGGTCGCGCCGCGTGGCCCACCTTCGGTCAAAATCCAGATAATCTCGAAACTGTGGAACGTCCAAATCGCCGACAACAACGCCATGGATACAATCACAGGCATGATCTGCGGGATTGTGATGCGTCGAAAGCGATACCAGCGCCCCGCGCCATCGACCCATGCTGCCTCATAAAGGTCGCGCGAAACCCCCTGCATCGCGGCCAACAAGAACAGCGTGACCATCGGTGTGCCAACCCAAACATCTGTTACGACCGCGGAATAAAACGCCGAGGTTTTGCTGGCCAACAGCGCCACACGATCTTGCACCAAGCCAAACTCTTGCAACAAACCCGAAATCAGCCCGAAATAGCCGTTATACATCCATTTCCAGCCAATCACGCCAATTGCGACTGGAATAACCCAAGGCGGCATCACCAGAATACGAAACAGCGCCTTGCCCGGGATGGCCGCATTCAGCAACGTGGCCCCAATCAGGCCCATCACCAATTTCAGGCTGACGGACAAAAACATCCAATAAAAGGTGCGTGCGACCGTGTCATAAAATTTGGGACTGGCCAAAAGATCTGCGTAATTTGCCAGCCCAACATATTCTTCACCCCCCAAGGTCGCATTGGTGAACGACAGGCGAATTGTTTCGACCAAAGGCCATGCAACGATAACCCCAATGAACAGCAGCGCGGGCGAGATCAGCAGCCACGCAAAAGCCGCCTCTGACAGTCCAGATCGGGCCATGATCGGCGCGGTTCGGGCCGTCTCTTGCATGGTGTCACCCCCTATTTCCGATCGCGAATCGACCCATCTCAATAAGGTTAGCAAAAAATTTTCAATATGCTACCAATATAATACCAAAACGGGTGAATCTTGTCATAATATACGGATATTGGGTATATTCGGTCCAGAAAACAATCCAGTGGACGTCGGCGACGGATATTGGTAATATATAAATAATACCAATTAGAGAGTCAGAATGCAGGATAATTTAGCAATGTTTCGCCCTGCGGCTTGGCTGAAAAGCGGTCAAGGGCCGCGATACGAACAGCTTTATCGCCATCTGCTTGCCGCAATCACGGCAGGCGACATGGCCAGCCAATCACAACTGCCGCCGGAACGCGAATTGGCTGAAATTGCCGATGTCAGCCGTGTGACCGTTCGCAAAGCCGTGGCGCAATTGGTCGAAGATGGGATGTTGGAGCAGCGTCGGGGCGCAGGCACCTTTGTGCGCCCACCGCGTCCAAAAATGGAACATTCCTTGTCTGCGCTGTTATCATTTACGGAATATATGCGTCAGCGGGGCAAAGCCTCGAGCAGCCGAATTTTGCAGCGCGGTATGTTTTCGCCCACCCCAGACGAGCAGATGGCCCTTGGATCACCAAGCGGTGAATTGCTGGCGCGTGTGGACCGGTTGCGGTTTGCCGATGATGTCCCCATGGCACTAGAGAGGTCATCCCTGCCGCGCGATATTCTGCCCGATCCCAATATGGTGGATATATCACTTTATGATGTGTTGCGCGCGCGCGGCGTGGCACCAACGCGGGCGGTTCAGCGGATCACCGCGATCAATGCCACGGGCGAAGATGCGCGCCATATGAACCTGACCGAAGGCGCTGCTGTCTTGCGTATTGATCGCACCGCCTATTTGCCAAACGGGCGACCAATTGAATTTACGCGCGGGCTTTATAGATCTGATATCTATGATTTTATTGCAGAATTGCGATTGGATGCATCATGAACCTGTCTTTTTCGGCCCAGATCAAAGGCGCAGAAATTTTATGTGAGATTGGCAGCGATACTGCGCTGCACGCGCCAGTTCTGTGCTTTTCGCTGATGGCATCGCCGCGTGTGGTTTCGGGTGGGGTGATGCAGCGCCGCCTTGCTGGCTATGGCGAGGTGGCCTTGCCTGATCTTTCAGCGGGTCAATCCCACAGCCTTGTGCTGGCTTATGATAACCCTGAATACCGCCCCAAAAATCGAGCATGGTTGCCGCTTGGGGCCTATTTGCGTGTTGGAAAGACCGCTTATGCCTTGCCCTCGGGATTTGATCTGGGGGTGCGCTCTGCGCCTGTTTCGCAACCTGCGACTTTGCCGCCTAATCATTTGCCGCCAAGTTATTTGCCGATGACGCCCCCACCGCAAAACTGGCACGCGACCCAAGGCGTTTTGGCCTTTGCGACGCTGCGCCCTGACCCTGCCTTTGCGGGTGCGGCTGACCTTGCCTTGCGGGCAGGCCTTGCGCCCTTGACAGCGGCAGATGGCATAGACGCTGGCCTGCAGATCACAAAAGATATCGCACCCGAGGCGTATAGGATTACAATCACGGCAACGGAACTTTCCATCGCTGCGGGGGATGCTGCCGGCGCACATTATGCCGCGATCACGCTGCTCACCTTGCGTGAAACCATGCAGGGTCGTCTGCCCTGCGGAACGATCACCGATGCGCCGCGTTTTGTTTGGCGCGGTCAGCATTTAGATTGCGCGCGCCACTTCTTTAGTGTCGACAGCATTCTGCGTCTGCTTGATGTGATGGCGCTGGTCAAACTAAACCGTTTTCACTGGCATTTCGCCGATGATGAGGCGTTTCGTCTCGAACTCGACGCTGCCCCCGATCTTGCCCGAAAAACCGCTTTGCGTGGTGAGGGGCATCTGATCCCTGCCGTGTTTGGGGGGGGTATTTCGGCAGGTGGCAGTTACAGTCGGGCCGATGTTGCACGCATCCTGTCCCATGCCGCAGCCCTTCATATTCAAGTGATGCCAGAAATCGAAATCCCCGCCCATTCACATGCTTTGGTCAAAGTCATTTCTGGCCTGCGTGATCCTGGCGATAATGGCGAAGAAATGTCTGTCCAAGGCTATCTCGACAATGTGATCAATCCCGCCATGCCCGCAACATGGCAGGTCTTGCCCGCCATCATGGACGAGGTTGCAAACCTATTTCCGATGAAAATGCTGCATCTGGGCTGTGATGAGGCCCCGCATGGCGTTTGGTCAGGCAGTCCTGCGATACAAGACTTGATGTCGCGCGAAGGTCTGGACACTTGGGGCGATGTGCAGGGCTGGATGATGGAAAAACTTGCCGCAGATTTGGCCGTCAAAGGTATTCGCGCTGCCGCTTGGGAAGAGGCGGCCAAGGGTAAGAATGGTGGCATTGGACACAAGGCCGTTTTGTTCAGTTGGACAGGGCAAGGTGCGGGGGTGGCGGCGGCCCGCGCCGGTTACGATGTGGTCATGTGCCCCGCCCCGCACACCTATTTCGATTTGGCCCACAGCGCGGATGCCGATGATTGGGGGGCCACTTGGGCAGGTGTTTTGCCCTTGGATAAAACCGTTTTGTGGGAACCAATTCCCGCTGACTGCCCTGATATTGCACCGCGTATCTTGGGGGTCGAGGGTTGTTTTTGGGGCGAGTTTACGACCCAAGACGTCCAAGCCGAAGCGATGATCGCCCCGCGTATTCTTGGTCTTGCTTGCAAGGCGTGGGAACCACAAGGCACCACCACCCCAGCCAATTTACGTGCAGTGATCCCCCATTATGCGCCGATTTTTAGGGCAATGGGCTGGGCGATGGCGCAAACCTAATTCTTGATCAGGGGTTCGATAAACCATCACCCGTTTTCCCACTTTATGAGTGGTCTTTTGCCTGCGCCAGACAGCAGTTGCTTTGCTGACAATCCTGCAAGGCCAAATATGATCGAGAGCAGTTGGGCCAAGTTGCAAAGACCATTCAGAAATAAGCGTTTTCGTGGCAAATGACGTTCTGCTTGCCCGTTTCTTTGACCTATGCGTATTCGGAAAAGCAAATAATATATCACAAAAAACCGCATTCTGATTTGTGTACTTACCAGCAAACCAATAGTCGATGATCGTCGCATAGATGAACAAAATCTGTTGTGTTGCATTTTTCTAGACAGCAACTCGCGACTGTTTTCTGTCTTCTAGGCCCCATTTCAGGGCTGTTGCCGATGCACCATATTGGCCATTGTTGCCGCATGAAACCGAAAGTCTAAGCACAAAACGACTGGTTTTTGTGGGTCATCAAGTCGGGTCAACAGTGGCAGCGCTGTCCTTTTCGGGAACCAAAAACTCTCAGCGCGACCGTTATCTTGACAGGCCAAGCGCGCGTATAACCTCTTTTGGAGCAGGTTGACGCCACACAGTTTGAAAGCTTTCAACCACATTATCTTGGGTCACGCTGATTCCAGGCAGCGCGATCCATGCGGGAACGGGCCGACCTAAAAGGCTAAGAATGACCGTCTGCGCCGCTGCTATACCTTGTTGATGGGGCTGCTGGGCCGCGATGCAGCAAAGAAATCCCTTTTGTGCAAGGTCAATGGTCGCCGCCTCGCCAAGGTCAACGGTCGCCATCGGTAGGGTGCGGCCCAATTTTTGAAGGCTTTTGATAACCTCTAGGGCTGGCGTGTCCCAAACCACGAACATACCGGCAAGATTTGGACAATCTGATACCATTTGTGCGCCGCGCGCCGCTGCCTCATCCAGACGGCCAAAGCGCGCCACATGAACCCGCACATCTGACCGATTTGCCTGCAGCCATTTGATGAATGCGATTTCGCGTTCA
>CAWUUC010000295.1:0-4293 GCA_963924905.1 uncultured Paracoccaceae bacterium | reverse complement strand
CATTTTGATTTTGATCATCAACGTGGTCGGCGGTCTGATTATTGGCGTGGCCCAACACAGCCTGTCTTTTGCGGATGCAGCACAGACCTATATTCTTTTGGCAATTGGTGACGGACTAGTTGCACAGATACCTTCGCTGTTGTTGTCGATTGCGACTGCAATCATCGTAACGCGGGTCTCTTCTGCGACCGATATGGCAGGCCATATCAGCAATCAGGTGGGTCTGTCGCGGGCTTGGATCCCAACGGCGGCCGTTGTGATGATGATCGGTCTTGTTCCCGGGATGCCCAATGCTTTGTTCGGGCTTTTCGCTGCGGGTGCGGGTGGCATTGCCTATGTTTTGCACCGCAAAGAACAAGCCGCCGCCGAAGAAGTGGACCAAGAACCAGAGGCGGCCCCTGCCCCAAATTCAGATATCATTTCGCTGGATGATGTGACCGATTATTCGCCCATCTCTGTCCAACTGGGCTACGGGCTTATCCCATTGGTGGACGAGGATCGCGGCGGGCAATTGACGCGCCGCATCACCTCTATCCGCCGCGATGTTTCGCGCTCGATGGGATTTGTGGTGCCTGGTGTGCGGATCCGCGATGACTTGGGCCTGCGCCCCAATCAATATCGCATCCGCATTGGTCAAACCATCGTAGGTGATGACGAGGTTCATCCTGATCGCAGACTTGCCATTCCAGATGCCAAATCAGCCGTCAAAATCGAAGGCATAGAGGCAAAGGACCCGTCTTTTGGCGTTGACGCCGTCTGGATCCGTCCCAATCAACAAGCCCAAGCCGAGGCGCAACATTATGTGGTGATTGAACCCACCAGCGTAATTGCCACCCATCTTAGCCAGCTTTTGATAAAACACGCCGCCGATCTGGTCGGACAAGACGATGTGCAATTCATTTTAGACAATCTGGCGAAATCTTTTCCACAATTGGTGCAATCGGTTGTGCCAAAAATTGTCACCCTGCCCGTCATGACCGAGATTTTGCGGATCCTTTTGGCCGATGGGGTACCGATTTCCGATATGCGCCGCATTCTGGAAGGATTGGGCGGTTCAGCAGGACGGGGCAAATCGCCTGCGGATATGGCGGAATCGCTGCGCCCTGCTTTAGCGCCCTTGTTGATCCAACAGGTCACCGCCCTTGGTCAAACAATGCCTGTGATCACGCTGGCCCCAGAATTGGAGCAACTGATGCTGCGCACCATGCGCCAAGCGGGCGATGAGGGTTTGATGTTGGAAAACAAACTGGCTGAAACTTTGGTCCGCTCTATCAATGATGCCTCCGAACGCCTTGCCGCCGAAGGTCGTCCCGCAATCTGTGTGGTCGCGCCCCAAATTCGTCGGCCATTTTCGAATTTCGTAAAACCACACGTGCCGCAGTTGATCATCCTTGGCTTTAACGAACTGCCAGAAAACCGCCATGTCGAAGTGGTGGCCTCTATTGGTTCGACCGAAGGCCTTGCGACCCAACCTGTCCCGCAGAAAGTATGAGGTAACATAAATGCCAACAATTACCGTCACAGCCCCCGACAGCGCACTTGCTATGGACGAGATCATGCGACGCCTTGGCGATGGGGCGTTCATACTTTCGACAAAAAGCCAAAATGGCCAAATCGAAATTCGCGCGACAAATGATCCTCTGCCCGCCAAAACCGACAAGCCAGGAAAGGCCGAAAAGCCATCGTTTAGCGAGCTTTTCGCCAAAGTTGGCGATGCGGATGAACATTTTGTCTTAAACCGCGCCCGCGCCAATGCGCCCCATCCATTGGCCGAAAAACCTGCAAGTCTAAGTGTCGCATCTTCGCCAGAGGTCTTTGGCGAAGGCCAAAGCCTGGATGAGGCCCCCCCCCACGATACAGCCCCCGACACCACAGTCCAAACGATTGCAGCAATGGTTAGACCCCAAAATGAACCCAGCAGCACCGAGTTCCTAGAGGGATTGTTTGACAAAATCCGCAGCTTTGATGCCGCGCGCGATAGCAAATTTGAAGATTTGCGCCGCCGTCTGGAACGCGCGGTTGCAGGTGTTGACGCCGCCCGCGCCGCCGCCGATTTTGCCCAAGCCGAGGCGCGCGCAACCGCAGCCTCACGCGAGCATCTGCAAACAGAACTGCGTGAAACAAAAGCAGCCCTTGCCGCCGCCCAAGAAGCAAACTGGCGCGTCGGTGAAGAAGACGCGCTGTTGAACATCGGATTTGATGCCCAATTGGTTGGCCGTTTGACCGCGCCTGACACAGGGAACCGTCACTTAGATTTTGCCTCAGGTTTGGCGCGCGAAATTGCCGCGTCGCAGTCGCACCTTAGTCAACTTGTCGAAGGCGGCGGTTTGGTTGTTGCCGGTCCAAGTGGCGCGGGAAAAAGCCACCTTGCCGCAAAATTTGCAGCCTTGCTGAAATTGGCCTTTCCAGAAGGCAAAGTTCAGTTGGTGTCGGTCCCCTATCAGTTTGATAACATCACCCTGTCCAGCCTTGCCCGTCAGATCGGCATCGAACATTCCTATCTTGAAATCGAAGATCTAAAGGATCTGTCACAGTTTAATCCTGATGCTCGTTTGGTTTTTGATATCAACCTCAGCGCCGAGGCCTTGGGCCAGTTGCGCCCACAACGCGCTGACGCCGAAAAGCTGCCTGTTGTGCTGGCTATGCCTGCAGGTCAAAGCTTGGGGCGGATCAACCAAACATTGGCCGAATATGACGGGATTGCATCGCAAATCGCGCTGACCAAATTGGATGAATACGAATGCGACGCGCGCGAACTTTGCGCATATGCATCTTCTTCTTTGCCTGTCGGATGGCTTTCGGGAACCCAAGAAATTGAGGGCACTTTGAACGAGGCAAGTGTCGATGTGTTCCGTGATTACATCATCGGATTGCTGCCAGAACAACCATCGCCAGAGATGACAACCCAACTCGCTGCGGAATAGGAAATAAAATGCCCCAAACGATAACGATAGCGAGTGGAAAAGGCGGGGTCGGCAAGACCTCTATTTCGGTAAACCTTGGGCTGATGCTGCAAAAGATGGGGCATCGCACAACTTTAATGGATGTCGATTTTGGCTTGGCAAACACCCATATCCTGCTGGGGGTAAACGCGCAAAAATCTTTGGGCGATGTGATCAGCCTTGGCAAACCCTTGGAAGAGGCTGTCGAGATCGGACCAAACGGGTTGCAACTGTTGGCCGGCGGCAGCGGGATGATTGATCTTTTGCATATGTCGCAAGTGGATCGCTATGATCTTATTCGCAAAATGGATGTTTTGGCCGATAAGACGGACATCCTTTTGGTGGACGCGCCAGCAGGTGCGGCGGATAACACATTAGACTTTATGTCGGCCTGTGATCGTGTCGTTGTGGTGATCGTGGCCGAGCCGACATCCTTTATGGACGCATATGCCTTGATTAAGGCCGCGCATTTGGAACGGAAATTGCACAGCTTCTCTATTGTGGTGAATATGGAGAGCAGTGCAGTGGAAGCCCAAAAGCACTTTGAAAAGTTCCGTGCGATAGCTATGCGGTTTTTGGACGTCGAACTGACCTTTCTGGGGAATGTTCCGATGTCCCAGCGGATGCGCCGTGCGGTCGCCGCGCGCAAGCCCGTTATGCTTTCGGTGTCGGGAACGCAGTCCTCAGAATATATCGCCTTTCACGACATCGCCCTTCGGCTTTTGAGCGCGCCGAAAAACAAAAATGGCGGCATTCACTTCTTTGATGGAGTGGGTGAGCCGGTGGAAAAGGCGTGATATAATATGAACACCCAATATAGCGAAATGAGACCATCGCCGCAGAACCTGATTGAATCCGAACTCAATCAAGTGCGGCGGATTGCACATTTTTATCATGGCCGCGTCAGGGGTGTGATCGAAATCGAAGACCTTATTCAAGTCGGAAATATTGGCCTGATTGACGCAGCACAACGCTATGTTCACAAAGAGGGTGTCACCTTTGCGTCTTATGCGGGCATCCGTATTCGGGGGGCGATTGTCGATCATTTGCGCCGCGCCTCACATCTTTGTCGCACCACAATTGCCATGCGCCAGAAAATAAAGCGTGCCACCGAAACATTAGAGCGTCGCCTTCAACGCGCACCCAGTGGATCGGAAATCTCATCCGAAGCGGGGATGAATATCCACGAATATGAAGAGTGGCGCGTGGCCTTTCAGGCCAATACGCACAATACAATCGATGAAGTGATGGATGATTTTTCCATCTGGTTTCATTCCAAGGATGACAATCCCGAGGACCAGTTGGCCAAAGCCCAAATGAAGGCGGCATTACGTCTGGCCTTGGAAGTGCT
>CAWUUC010000294.1:0-2716 GCA_963924905.1 uncultured Paracoccaceae bacterium | reverse complement strand
AGGTATTATTCTTGCAGGTGGTTCTGGCACACGGCTTTGGCCTATCACGATGGGTGTGTCAAAACAGCTTTTGCCGGTTTATGACAAGCCGATGATTTATTATCCTTTGACGGCACTGATGCTGACGGGTATTCGCGACATCGCCATTATCACCACCCCCGAAGATCAATCCCAATTTCAACGACTGCTGGGTGATGGCAGCCAATGGGGATTGTCACTGCACTATATCACCCAACCTTCGCCTGATGGCTTGGCCCAAGCATATTTGTTGGCGCGCGACTTTTTGGGCAACGCACCTTCTGCAATGGTTTTGGGCGATAACATCTTTTTTGGACACGGCTTGCCGAAACTTTTGGGGGAGGCAGATCGTCAAATTGCAGGCGGAACTGTTTTTGCCTATCATGTGGCTGATCCTGAACGCTATGGTGTTGTCGAGTTTGACGCCCAAAATATGGTGCGCGGGATAGAGGAAAAACCCGCCAAACCCGCATCCAACTATGCGGTGACGGGACTATATTTTCTGGATAATACGGCCCCCGATCGTGCGGCAGAAGTGCGCCCTTCACCACGTGGTGAATTGGAAATTGTCAGCCTGCTGCAAAGCTATTTGGATCAAGACGCATTGCGCGTGCAATTGATGGGGCGTGGTTTTGCCTGGTTGGACACTGGCACGCATGGCAGTTTGTTGGATGCGGGCAATTTTGTGCGAACACTTGAAGAACGCCAAGGCTTGCAAACGGGCAGCCCTGACGAAATCGCATTTGCCCAAGGGTGGACCACGCCCGATGACTTGGCAAAACAGGCCGCGCGCTATGCCAAAAATGGCTATGGGCGCTATCTTCAAGGACTGTTGAAAAGCTAGGCGGAACGATCCGCCCAGCCTGCAAATATCTTTTCAAGCGCGACCACGACATAATATAAAACGATGCCCAAAAACGCCAAGGCAATCAGCACCGCAAACATCAGCGGGTAATCTGAATTGGTTTTGCCGCTGTCAAACAAGGCCCCCAACCCTCGCCCATGGGGCGAGACGATTTCCATCAGATTTGTGCCGATAAAGGCCAAGGTCACAGACACTTTCAGCGCTCCGAAAAATTCGGGCAGGGTTTTTGGCAGGGCGATTTTCCAAAAGATGGTCGATTGTGATGCCCCCAAGGCGCGCAGAATGTCGCGGTATTCAGGTTCAAGCGTAGATAGGCCAATCGACACAGACACAGCAATTGGGAAAAAGCTGATCATAAAGGCGATCAGAATGGTGTTGAAGTCATGCCAGCCTACGAACATCAGCGCCACGATCGGCACAACGGTTGCCTTAGGAACCGCGTTAAATCCCACCAGCAAGGGATAAAGGGCATCGCGCATCGTGCGCGAAAATCCCATGACCATTCCCAGCATAATTCCAAACACCACCGCCAACAACAGACCGACCACCGTACGCCACAAGGTTTGCCAACCCATTGTCAAAAACAGTCCCCAATACGTTTGATAGGCAGGGATCAAGTCACTGGGAGAGGCCATTTTGTAATTTGGCCATCCCATGACCCAGACCAAAGCCTCCCACAGGGCCAAAAACACCACAACGGCGGCCATAGGCACCAAGATTTTGTTTAATTTCATGACGGCACCCGCCCTTGGGCCACTTCGATTTGGTGACGCAAAATGTTTAACATGGCAGCGGCCTCTGGTGTATAAAGATGATCCAGAGTGCGCCTTCCTGTATTTGGCACATCCAAAACATATTGGGTTTTTGCGGGTCGGCCTGACAAAACGACGACCTGATCGGCCAAAAAGATCGACTCACGCAGATCATGGGTGATCAGAACCCCTGTAAAGGGTTCCTCGGCCTTAACCGCGTGCATGGTTTGCCACAGATCCTCGCGGGTAAAGGCATCCAGCGCACCAAAGGGTTCATCTAAAATCAACACTTCGGGCGAATGGATCAGCGCACGACACAAGGACGCGCGTTGTTTCATCCCACCCGATAATTCTGATGGGCGCTTATGTTCAAATCCTTCCAGGCCCACCAGTGATAACAGCTTGCGCGCCCTTTCCTCTCCTTGGGATTTGGACAGGGTCGTTGGCACGATCTCTAATGGCAGCAGAACATTCTGCAAAATGCTGCGCCATTCCAGCAAAACGGGGTTTTGAAATGCCATGCCGACATTCGCACGTGGGGCTGTGACGCGCTTTCCGTGAACGCTGACCTCGCCCTCATCAGGGATCAAAAGACCCGCAACCAGCCGCGTCAGGGTGGATTTTCCACATCCTGACGGGCCAACAACGGCCACGAATCCGCCTTCGGGAACCGATAACTCTAGCCCCCCCAAAACTGGCAGGGGGCCAGATGCAGTGCGGAACGTGTGCCGCACTGCCTTGATATCAATCAGATTTTGCAAGTTATTCGACCAACTTAAATCCGCCCATTGGCAGATAGGCGTCGGTGAAATAAACGCTTGCATCTGGCGTTGTCGCAAAGGTGTAGGTGGTCGCTGTTTGGGTCAAGGCCTCTGCCATGCGGGCGGCATCAATCACGCCAAACACATTGGCTTTTACCGCATCCGTCAAGACATTGTCACGGATCGACAGTTCTAGGCGGCGCTGTTCCAATTCCGCGTCAGCGGCGGGGTTGCGTTCCATCAGGCCGGGCATCACGGCGGCAGGGTCTGCGATCGCTACTTTCCAGCCTTCGGCAACACCTGCCAAAAAGCCCTTAATC
>CAWUUC010000293.1:0-2767 GCA_963924905.1 uncultured Paracoccaceae bacterium | reverse complement strand
GGTGGGGCACGCCACAGAAAAGCCCGTCATCGGATTGAAACCCAGATAAAAGCTATGGAGCCTAGAAAGCACTCTGCCAGAGTCAGGAAAGGGGCCTGTCTGTGTCACTCTTTTGATTTTTTCGGTTTTGTATGAATCTATCCATGGCGTGGGCCTAAGATGGAATCACCAGATTTTCCCTGAAATTATCACGCTATATTTCAATATGTTTCATTGACGACCGGATGCGTGAATTGATTGTGTCAAGTTGGTGGCTAAACTATCGCAATTACGCCCGATTCGGCAAAAATGCGAAACAGGTCTTGGGCTATCGGTTGCGCCCTTCGCTGCGCGACATAAAGGCGATCCGTTCAAATAATTGCACGTCCTGTTCGGTCTTTAAAAGCGCACCATGCAGGCGTGGCAGCAAGGATGTGGAGGGGGCCACCAAATCTTCGGGCGATAAATCGGCTGCAAGTAAAAGTTTCAGCCAGTCCAACACTTCGGATGTTGATGGTTTCTTTTTAATCCCAGGTGCCTCGCGCAAAGCGAAAAACTGCGTCAGGGCAACAGACAGAAGCGCCTCTTTGATATCGGGAAAATGCACCCGCACAATCGCGGCCAAAGTCTCGGCATCTGGAAAGCGGATATAATGGAAAAAACAGCGGCGTAAAAATGCGTCAGGCAGGTCTTTTTCATTGTTCGATGTAATGATGACAACGGGGCGATGGCGCGCGCGGATGGTTTCGCCCGTTTCATAAACGTGAAATTCCATCCGATCCAGTTCTTGCAACAGATCATTGGGAAATTCGATATCGGCTTTATCAATCTCATCAATCAGCAAGACGACCCGTTCAGATGCCGCAAAAGCCGTCCATAATTTGCCTTTGCGGATGTAATTGGCAATATCTGCAACCCTTTCGCCGCCTTGACCGTTTGGCAATTGGCTGTCGCGCAAGCGCGACACAGCGTCATATTCATAAAGTCCCTGCGCCGCCTTTGTCGTGGATTTGATATTCCACTCGATCATCTCCATCCCCAAGGAAGCCGCAACTTGGCGCGCCAATTCGGTTTTTCCTGTCCCAGGTTCGCCTTTCACCAACAACGGACGTTGCAAGGCAACGGCAGCATTCACAGCGATTTGCAGGTCTGGTGCCGCAATATATCCAGTCGTCGAAGCGAATTTCATATCTATCCCAAGGGGTTATTGATGCATCATTTTTCAACCTATCCGTCATCGGAAAATGACGCAACTGCTAGTGACAATACCACCGCTTTGGGTTATGTGCGGGCCGCAGTGGGGGTGCGATATGATTTCAATTGGCCAATCCGCACGCCCAGGTGAACTGGAGAGTGCTGAAATGAAAGTCGAGACCTTTCTGCCAGACGATTACCGTCCGGCTGAAGACGAACCATTCATGAATGAGCGGCAGATGGAATATTTCCGCCGCAAACTGATGGTCTGGAACCAAGAGCTTTTGGGCCAATCCGCAGAAACAATTGATAACCTGCAAGATTCTGGACGCAACGTCCCGGATGTCGCAGATCGCGCATCAGAAGAAACAGATCGTGCGTTGGAATTGCGGACCCGGGATCGTCAACGCAAATTGGTGTCAAAAATCGATGCCGCATTGCGCCGCATAGATGAGGGCGAATTTGGTTACTGCGAAGCCACGGGCGAGCCGATCAGTCTGAAACGTTTGGACGCGCGCCCGATTGCGACAATGACGCTAGAGGCCCAAGAAAAACACGAGCGGCGCGAAAAAGTTCACCGCGACGATTGATCTGCTGCCTTGGGCACAAAAATGATGCATTATGACCCCAAGGCGAAAGCCTTGGCGTTTTAATTTGGGGTGATGGGATGGCGATCAAGGGGCAGGTGATAACCATCCTTGGGGCAGGCATTGCGGGGCTGACCCTGGCGCGGGCCTTGGCGTTGCGGGGCGCGGAGGTCACTGTCTTGGAGCAGGCCCCCCATATCGCCGAAGTGGGCGCGGGTATTCAAATTGCCCCAAATGGCGCGGCGGTTTTGAAGGCTTTGGATTTGGGCGGAGCGCTTGCAGCCCATGGAATGCAAGCGCGGGCGGTGCGATTGTTGGACGGGCGCAATGGCACGGGCGTTGTCACAATGGATTTGCAGCGCCGAGATTTGGACCGCAATTATCACTTTATGCACCGTGCGGATTTGATCGATCTTTTGGCGCGCGGGGCGCATGATTTGGGCGTTCGCATCATCTTGAACGCGCAGGTCGCCTCTGTCGATTTGACGGGTGATCTGCCCGTTTTGATCATGGGTGATGCATCCTTGCGCGTCACGCCCCTTTTGATTGGCGCGGACGGCGTCCATTCGTGTCTGCGTTCTGCGATTTTGGGGCCAAGTGCGCCTTTTTTTACGGGCCAAGTGGCATGGCGCGCGCTGATCGCGGGCGAAGGGGCCAATGCGGGTTATGATGTCGAGGTGCATATGGGCGCTGGGCGGCATCTGGTCAGTTATCCGCTGCGCGGCGGTCAATTACGAAATATCGTCGCTGTGCAAGAACGTGCCAATTGGACCGCTGAAAGCTGGTCGCAACAGTCTGATCCTGAAACCCTCCGCGCCGCCTTTGCGCGTTTTGGCCCAAAGGTGCAGGACTATTTGTCACGGGTGGAACAGGTCGCCGAATGGGGTCTGTTTCGGCATCCCATTGCACCTGAATGGGGCCGCATTTTGCCCAAAGGCGCGGTTTTTATCTTGGGTGATGCCGCCCATCCAACTTTGCCGTTTTTGGCCCAAGGTGCGTCTATGGGG
>CAWUUC010000292.1:0-9700 GCA_963924905.1 uncultured Paracoccaceae bacterium | reverse complement strand
GGTAAAAAGCCAGCCGTCGCGCCCCACAACGGCGCCATCGCGCGCCTCGCCCAACAGGGCATATCGCATCGCGCCAATCACACCAAACGCGGGGGTGAAATGTGGCAAAGTTGTTTTATACTGCGCCTCAAAATCGCGGGTCAATCCGCCCGCCAAAAGATCGGTGCGGGGCAGCGATATCGGTGTCGGGGGGCCTGTCAAAACGGCAAAGTTAGCGATGAGACCATAGCCGAATAACAAGATTGGCAATACAAGGCGAGCAGCTTGAAAAATGGGGCGCATCTGATACCTAAAATTGAAAATAGAGGAATGGGGAAAAACTTTGTTCGGCCATCTTCATCAAAGTGACGATGGCAAGCAGACTGATCAGCGTGGCTGGAACGACTGTGTTGACCCATCCTAATGTAGCATCACCCGGCGTCAGATGGGTCGCTGCAAGACGGTTCAAGCGTGGCTCATAGGCGGCAAAGCCCAGTGCAAGCGTCAGAAAGATTAGACTTTCGCGGGTGATTTGCAGGGCCAGATCTGGCGTTATCGCCCATCCATTCAGACCGATCATGCCCGCATAAATGCCGACCGCTTGCAGTGGGCTTTCCGCGCGAAACATCACCCAGCCCACCAAAACGATCATCAAGGTTGTCGACAGGGCAAGGAATGACTTGCCCTGTGCGCGTCCCGTTGCGCGCTCGACGGCAAGCCAACCGCCATGCCACAGACCCCAAAGCACAAAGGTCATATTGGCCCCATGCCATAGACCACCCAACAGCATGACCAGCATCAGATTGATATAGGTGCGTGCCCGCCCCAAACGATTGCCGCCGAGGGGGATATACAAATAATCCCGCAGCCAAACCGACAGGCTGATATGCCAGCGCCGCCAAAATTCCGTGATGGATCGGCTGATATAGGGTGTCGCGAAATTAGGCCGAAAATGAAAACCGATCATCATACCCAGACCGATCGCCATATCGCTGTAGGCTGAAAAATCAAAATAAAGCTGCATCATGTAACCCACAGCGCCCAACCAAGCCACCATGAGCGTTGGGTGATCCGTCGCAAAGGCCAGATTGGCCAAAGGGGCGACCGTGTCCGCCAGTAGGACCTTTTTGGCTAAGCCAATGGCAAATAGGGTGGTCCCATCGATGAACAGATCAAGGGAATGGGTGCGATGGGCGAATTGATGGGTCAGGTCTTTGAATCGCAAAATGGGACCTGCCACCAATTGCGGAAACAAGGCGATAAAGGCTGCAAAGTCAAAAAACCGCGCCGTCGCCTCCGCATCTTTGCGGTAAACATCCACCAAATAGCTGACCGCGTGAAAAACGTAAAACGACACGCCAATCGGTAAAATCAGCCGCCAATGCACCCCAAGACCCGCCGCATCCGTCCCCCAAAGTGTGGCAAAGCTGTCGATAAAGAAATTCAGGTATTTAAAGACGCCAAGCACCCCTAAGCAGCCCGAAAGTCCAATTATCAAATAGATCTTTGCAGCCTTTTCGTTGTGCGCGCCACCAATGCGGCGGCCAAGTGCATAAGTCCAAAGTGTCGTGGCAAACAACAGCGCCAAATAATCAACGCGCCACCATCCGTAAAACGCATATGATCCCACCAGAATTGTGACTGATCTAAACCGCATCGGGGTCAGATAATAGACCGCTAAAAACAGTGGCAAAAACAAAAATAAAAAGGTTTCGGATGAAAAGACCATCAAATATTTCCTTCAACAGGACAAATCGGCGCCGCGTCCATCACGCGGAGTGTGGGGCCTTGGCTGCGCCGCTGTTCAAGCCAATGGATGGTGCGCGCGGATAAATCGCCTGAAAACAGACGGGGCAATTGGCCCTCTAGATCGTTGCCGCTTAGGATCAGATCACCGGCGGTCGCACCGCGCAAACCTTCGCGATTATGGGCGATTTGATTGCCGGTCACGCGCACACTCGCCGTGGCTCCTTGGCGGCGCAGGACAATCCCAGCGCCCAGATTGTCCAAAATGACATTGGCCCCAATGGCAACGCGGCCCGTTGCGGACAAAGTCATCGCTGATCCCAGCCCCCGCACGGCCAGATTGCCCGTCACCTCGGCACAGCCCACTTTGTCTAGCTGAATGGCACTGCTGGTTTGACCTGCCAAAATATTGCTTGTCAGGGTCAGGCGGTGGCTGGCCTGATCTGCCGCAATTCCCAAAGGCGCACCCAAGATGATATTATTGGCAACCAGCGTCTCGACCGATGCTTTGGTGATCCGGATCGCGGCGCTGTTGGCAGCGTTCAAGACATTATCTGTGACCGTGGTATTCAGCGCATTGGCGATCATAATGCTGCTGGAGTGCATCATATTGCCCTGAGCGCGCGCCGATCGTGTGCTGATAAAGGCAAGCGATTTAACATCCTTGAATTGGGTATTGATGATAAAGGGCTGCGTTTTTGGCGGCACAAGGCCTGAATTATCCACAGCCACCCCGCCAAAGCGCGCCGTGTCGCCAAAGCCCAGATGGGCAAAACTGGCGTTTGAAACGGTCAGATTGCCTCGTCCTGCTGTCAGAACAAACGGGCGAAAGCTGGGCTCGGTTTGATTTGGCGTGGAGCTGCCGCTAAGCGTTGCGCCTTGGATGTCCAGCCAACCCAAGTTGGCCAAAAAGCTGCCGTCTGGGCGACTAAGGATCACGCGTTCATTCGGCCCAAGCATCAGCCCTGCATCTGACCAGATCACCAAGGCGCGTGTCAAAGTGACACCTTCGGGTCCATTGACAACAAAATCAGCAGCGTCTGATGTGGCCATCAGGCTTTGCAGCTGTGCCAAGGTGACAAGGCCGCCTCGTAATAAGATCACCTTATGCACATCGCTCGCCTGCGCCCGCACCAACGAAAGATGGTCTTTTGCCCCCGTCTGCACCGCAATTTGGGCAAGCAAAAGACGCATATCGACCAAATCGATCACGGGATTGCCGCCTGTCGCAAAGCCAGATTTTGCCACCGCCAAAGGGCTGTCCAGGTCTGTTAGACCAAATTGATCCTTCAATAACTGGGCGGCTGTTTGCGCCTCAATCAGGCTGTTTGCGGTGGTCAAGTCTGCCAAGCCCGCGTCCAAGTCAGGTCGCGCACCAAAGGCCCAAGATGTCATCAGCGCCGTCAACAAAGGGATCAGAAGCATCGATCTAATCATGATGAAGACCCGAAGGGTTCCCATTTTCAGCCGTAGACACCAATAATGCTTGCAGATCAGTTGCTTGGGTATTGGTCAGGCTGACTTGTGTGTCCTTATCAATGGCCAGCATCGCACCGCGCGCAATCGCGTGACCAGGTTGGGCGTGATCCTCTAGATAGCTGCCCTCGCCCATGATGACTGACAAAAAGCTCGCCCCCAAGCCGTGTCCATTGATTTGGGCTGTTGATCCGGGGCGTACGGTCAACATTTCCAACTTATATCCCCGCTGCGAGATAATATCTTCGATCTTGCCCCAAGATTTGGTGGCATAGGCGTGGCTCATCACTTCGGTGCGATTGCTGGATTTCAGGGTTTCGACGACATCTTTGACCTTTTGGGCATGGGCGCGATTTGTCACCAATAGGGCGTCTTTGGTGTCAACAACGATCACGTCATCCATGCCAAGCACGACAACCAATCGCCCATCCGAACGGATCAGCGAATTTGTCGTATCCAGCGCCATGACATCACCCGTGGTGACATTGCCCTTGTCGCATTTTGTGTTGACGTCATAGACCGCAGCCCAAGCGCCAATATCGTTCCATTTCACGCGGATGGGGGCCAAACTTACTGCGGCGGAGTGTTCAAAAATCATGCGCTCTGTCGGTTCGTTATGGGCATGACGAAAGGCCTGCGGTTCTAGGATGATGCCATGCATCCCCCGCGCCGCGCCCAAGACGGCTGCCTGCACCGCAGCATAGGTTTCTGGTTCCAACCGCTTGAATTCTGAGACGATCATCGCGGCGCTAAACAAGCTGATGCCCGAGGCCCAAAACGCCTTACCCGCATCGATCAGCAATTGGGCCACATCTGCCTTGGGCTTTTCAACAAAGCGGGCCACATGGTGCAGCCCGTGATAAATGCCCATGGCGCCGCCGTCGATAATATAACCATACCCTGTCTCAGCATAGGCGGGTTTGATTCCAAAGGTGATGATGCGGCCATCAGCTGCTGCATCTGCCATCGCCAGAACTGTCGTGTTGATATCACCCAAAATGATATGGTCAGCAGGCAGCACGAGCAGCAGGGCGTGCGGGTCGCTTTGCAACAGTTTGATCGCGGCTGCCAAAACGGCGGGGCCGGTGTTACGTCCAACCGGCTCGCCAATGATTTGGCCGCCGCATTGGATTTCGCGCAATTGCTGATGGACCAGATCGGTGTGGCGATGGTTGGTCACAACGATTGGATCATGAAACTGCGGACCGCGATGGCGCTGCACCGTTGTTTGAAAATAGGTCAGGCTGCCCTTGCCACTGACGGGCTGAAACTGCTTTGGTTGGTCAATGCGTGACATTGGCCACAATCGTGATCCCATACCGCCACACAGAATAAGAGGATAAATCTTATGCATCTCACAGCTTTCCTGAAACGTATTCAAACCAAAGGCCAAGCTTTGTAATCACCGCGCCCACCCATCCGCTTTGGCGGATCAGCCGCACTTGGACGGGTTGGCCCACAAGGGTAGGGGCCAAGGCTGTCGTGGGAATAAGGATATCCGTTTGTCCCAAAGCTGCGGTGGCAGGGACGACGCTTCCGTCAGGCAAGAGCAGTTCAACCCGATCCCCCCGCGCCAGATCAAAGGCCAATTCAGCTGGAAACACCGCTTGCACCACAGCTGCCGCATCAGCCGCCGAAAGCGCTAAGATAGGTTCGCCTGTCAATACTGTCGAGCCAACGCGCAGGCCCAAACTGTCTGCACGACAATCGCATGGCATCGCCAAGCTTAGGACATCCCCAGTTGTGGTAGTGATCGCAATCGCGACCTGACCCATCGGGGCGACCATATCTAAAAAGGCGATCTGGCCACTTGCGGTGGCACGCAAGGTTTCGCCTTGTAAGGTGACAATGCCCAAATCGGGCAGCAGACGCACAAAACTGCGTTGGTAAATCAGCGCGGCCGCAGCCACAATCAACCCTGCAGTCAGCACTGCAAGGGCAGAACCTTGCAGATATTGGCGCGCAGCCGATGGGGTTGTTTGCTTGGCAGGTTTGGGGGGCGTTGTGCCTGCAACGGCGATCACTTGACCCATCGATACCAAATCATGTGCGATATAGGCGTTCAAGATATGGCGCAGCTGTGGCAGATGCGGCCCTGATGGTTTGATGAAATTCAGATCAACCTCGCCCTTGCCCCGCAAGGAATCGCGGATTTCCGCCAGCGTCACCAACGTCACGGCAAAGCCGTCAAAATCAAAGACCAGTTTGACCAGACGCGGCACATCTTGCACCGATGTCCCCATCAGCCCAACAACATGGGCGCTGACCAATGAAAGGCCGTGGCCCCGAAACTGCCTGCCGTCGATGATCGCGGTAAAGGGCAGATCGACAATGGGGTGATCATGGCCATCACTCAGTGAAACAATTTCCGAAGTGTTGTGATTGCGCGGTGCAGTTTTCATGAAAAATGCCTTTCTAAACGGTCAAACTAGGCCAGAGATGATTGAGACACCCAGCGTGAGTGTCCCCAGCGCGAGAACATGGATGAGGGTCGATATATGGTCGGAAAAGGTGGTGATGCGCCCTGTGCCGCTGGTTTGTCTGGTCCAGCGCTGTCGATCCAACCTGAACAGAACGAAACTTTTGACGGCCGCGCCCATGATTTGGCTAAAATATAAAAGGAACGGATAGCGGATCGGAAAGGCTGTGCCACGAAACAACGACAGGGCCATGCAAAAGACATAGCGGGTGAACAAAATCCATGCGAGATAGGCCACTAAAATGCCTGGTCCTGTAAAAGTGGCGGTTAAAGCAACGCCTAGGGGACCTGCCAAAGTGGTCCAGATTGAGAGGCGCTGATCCAACAGCGACCACCATGTAAACAGACCAATCTGCGTGGCGGGCAGCGCCAAGGCCCGCCCGTTCGTACGCAGCATATTGCCATACCAACGCACCATCAGCGTAGTCGCCGAGGCGAAAAAGCTGGGCAATGGTTGGCGCTCCATCGAAAGGGTCCGCAAATCGGGCAGATACATCATGCGATAGCCCGACTTTAACAGCCAAAACCAAGTGGACTTGTCATCACCCGTCAAAAAGGTCACCCGCCCCAATCGCCAATGATCCAAATAGTCGCTTTGGACTTGGGTGATGAAACTGGGCTCGATCACCAGATCAGCCCGAAACACTGACATTCGCCCCGTCAACGTCAATACTCGACCCGCGAGTGCCATAGACGACATCAACACTTGACGCTGGGTGAAGCGCAGATCAAACCAATCTGCAAAGGCCGCAGCATCTGGAATTTCGGCGCTTTCGTCTGTGGTTAAGGCCCCAATCGTCCCATCGTTAAACCAAGGGGCTGATTGTGCGACGATATCTTGGGGCACACAGCTATCCCCGTCGACAAAGATTACGATGTCGCGCCAAGACGGCGCTTGGGCTGCAATAATCCGCAGTCCTTTTGCTAAGGCGTCGCGTTTGCCCGTTCCAGCGATCTGATCGACAACCAACGAAACGCGCGACATATCAATCCGCATTTGTGCAAAAACCTGTCGGATCAGGCGTGCATCTGCCCCTTCCACGACCGAGGCTACAACGCTTGCCCCTCCTGTCGCATTGGCCGCCGCTGTAAAGATCGATTGATAAACCCGCATCGTCACTTCGGGCTCTATCTTAAAGCTGGTGACCAGAAAAAAGGCGTGTGGGGCCGTGCTGCGCGTCTGATGCAGGGCCATGACGCGGCGTTTCATCGCGGGAAACGCCCAGCGCTGATACCAAATTGCACGGACAAAATTCGTCCCCGCCCAAGCATAGCGCCAAAACCCGATCGCACCCAGCACAAAGACAGCGTCGTGGTTTAACGCTCCTTGGGGGATCGCAAGCGTGATCAGCACCAGCACCGTCAAATACAGGGTATGACCAAGGATCTGCATCTTACCAACAAATACCTTGATAGGTGCCTCGCGAAACGATCCCCGATTGCAAGCGCGTCAGATCGACCATTGGTTGATCGTTCATCACGCGCGACAATGGATCCTGCGCCTCGGCATAGCTGTTGCCAACAAGGATCACTTCTGCCCGATCAATTAGCCCTTCGATCGTTGACACCATGCGGTTGCGAAGGTCAGGGACAACATCATTACCGCGCCCCGATGCCTCGGCCACCAATGCATGGGCCAAACTGACATTGGGATCATAAACCTGCACATCCAACCCTTGGGCGATCAGGCGTGCAGCCAGTTCTGCCAATGGGCTTTCGCGCAAATCATCCGTTCCAGGTTTGAAACTAATCCCAACCAGTCCAACCGATGTTGCGCCCGTATCGATCACCATCTTCGCGGCGCGTTCAATCTGATCTTCATTGGCTTGCAAAACGGCGGCCATCAGGGGGGCCGCCACCTCTTTAGTGCGGGCCAATTGTTGCAGCGCGCGCACATCCTTGGGCAAACATGACCCACCAAACGCAAAGCCTGGGCGCATGAAGTGCGATGATATATTGACCTTGTCATCGCTGCACAGCAATTGCAACACAACTTGCCCATCCAAACCGCAAGCCTTGGCGATGTTGCCAATCTCATTGGCAAAGGTCACTTTGACCGCCCGCCATGAATTAGAGGTGTATTTGACCATTTCGGCTGTCCGCAAATCAACTTGATGCGCCACGCAAGGCATATCGCGGTTCAAAAGCGCCATCAGCGCAAATGTAGGCTGGTCCAGCGCGCCAAAGACGATCAGTCCTGGGTCATAGTAATCTGCAATCGCCGTGCTTTCGCGCAAAAATTCAGGGTAATATCCCACCCCAAAATCAATCCCAGCTTTTTTGCCCGATGCCGCCTCTAGCAGGGGAATACAGACCTGTTCCATGCTGCCAGGCACGATGGTGGATCGGATAATGACCGAATGAAATGTGCCCTTTTCTGCAATGGCGCGCCCGATGATCCCGCAGACTTTGGCCACATGGTCGAGCCCGACAGACCCATCTGGATTGCTGGGTGTTCCAACGCAAACATAACTTGCATCCGTATCTCTGACGGCCGCATCAGCATCCAGCGTTGCGCTCAACGCACCCGAGGCAACGGCAGCTTCAATCAGGGGGGCCAAACCATTTTCGACAATCGGTGACTGACCGGCGTTGATCAAAGCCACCCGATCGGGAACGATATCGACGGCAATGACGTGATGGCCATCTTGCGCCAAGCACGCGGCCGAAACGACCCCGACGTATCCAATTCCGAATACAGAAATTCTAGCCATATGAATTGCCCCACTTTTGCTAATTTCAAGACTTTCTGTGTTGTCCTAAAACAGGCGCGCGTCCTTTTGATGCGGGCAAACCTTGTCGATCACCGCCATGTTTGGCGTTGCCGCCCGCAGAGGCGTAACTTGGGCTGGATCAATCAGGCTGTGTGCATCGAGAGGTCAGGCGATGTTTCGGACGGATAGGTGTAAGTCTAATAAGGGTAGTATTGGGCCAAGACGCAGTTGCAAAAACTGATCTGTGTTTGTGTAAAGGGCCTTTTGTGGTCGACGACCCAGCAGGATCGAACCCAAGCATAAGGTCTGCTGCACCACATCGATCATATAAAAAAGGAATTTTCCGCCAAACTGGTGGCGCGACATGGCTGATAGCGACATGCATTATGTTAGAAGTTAACCTCTGGGGACACATGACCAGACCTTTGCACCGTCAATGCAAAATCATGGACACTTATCTGTTCAAAAACTGCCGATGTTCAAATTAATGATTTGATATTAAATAATAATATTTAGCCGCGCCAGAAACGATCTATCTTATCATCTGCTCTAGCGCGTCATAATGCAGACCGTCCCCCCATGCGGCCGCGGCCAGACTGTCAGGCTTTACGCGAATCGTTTCTATCTCGGCGCGGCTGAAAAAACGCCGTTCGGTCACAACGCCTTCGGGGTCGCGCCAATTGGGATCGATTGCCCCCGATACGATCTGACATCGAAAAAAAATCTCAACCTGATGAAATCCCGAAGCAGGGGCATGAAATTCGTTGATCAACGCAGGTGCACCGATGGCCACCCGCAAACCTGTTTCCTCCATCACCTCGCGGATCAAATTATCAGGCAGGCTGGCACCCAAATTGACCCCACCCCCTGGCGCGCACCAAAGATCAGAGACGCCTTTACCAAAGGCATTGACCAGCAAAAGCCGATCATTTCGCAAAATCAAGGCGCGAACCGCAAGGCGTGGTGTTTTCATGTAACCAAAATTGCCTCACTTGGGCAGAATGTCCAGTCATCTGTCTTGGGGTGACATTCTATAAAGACTTGCTAGATATTTTCTAACGCAGCTTCAACATCGGACCAATTGGGTTCTTGCGTCCTCTTTGGCGCGGAAAACATATTACGGCCTTATGCTTTGACGCGGTTCACATGGCCCATCTTGCGCCCTGCACGGGCGCTTGCCTTGCCATAAAGATGCAAGGCTGCGTTTTTCTCGGCCAAAATCGCAGGGATATTGTCGATATCATCGCCAATCAAGTTGTCCATCACAACATCCGAATGGCGACTGCCATCGCCCAAAACCAGGCCC
>CAWUUC010000291.1:0-12073 GCA_963924905.1 uncultured Paracoccaceae bacterium | reverse complement strand
ACCGTTCTTTTTTGCAAATTCTGCTAGATCAATCGTCATGGTCAAATATCCTTTCCCTGCTGGGGTTTCTACAAGGGCGGTGGTCAAAAGCCCCCCGTTTTGCCCGGATACCAATCGGTCCCTGCCAGCGGGATTTTGGCCATGGCCGCGGCCTCTATGGTCAAGGCACACAGGTCTTCGGGTTCAAGGTTGTGCAAATGGTTCTTGCCGCAAGCGCGGGCGATGGTCTGGGCCTCTAGGGTCATGACCTTGAGATAGTTTTTCAACCGACGCCCGCCCAAAACCGGATCGAACCGCGCCGAAAGGTCTGGATCTTGGGTGGTGATGCCCGCAGGATCGCGGCCTTCGTGCCAATCATCATAGGCATCTGCAGTGGTGCCCAAAGCCTGATATTCGGCCTCATATTTTGGATCATTATCGCCCAAGGCGATCAGGGCAGCGGTGCCAATGGCCACAGCATCCGCCCCCAAAGCCATCGCTTTGGCCACATCCGCGCCCGTGCGTATCCCGCCTGATACAATCAGCTGCACTTTGCGGTGCATACCCAAATCTTGTAACGCTTGGACTGCTTGGGGAATACAGGCCAAAATCGGCATGCCGACATGTTCGATAAACACATCTTGGGTGGCCGCCGTGCCCCCTTGCATCCCGTCCAAAACGACCACATCAGCCCCCGCCTTGACCGCAAGGGCAGTGTCATAATAGGGGCGGGCGCCGCCAATCTTCACATAGATTGGCTTTTCCCAATCGGTGATTTCGCGCAATTCACCAATTTTAATTTCCAAATCGTCTGGCCCTGTCCAATCGGGGTGACGGCAAGCGGATCTTTGATCAATCCCTTTGGGCAGATTGCGCATATTGGCCACACGGTCCGATATTTTTTGCCCCAATAGCATCCCGCCGCCACCTGGTTTTGCGCCTTGGCCCACAACAATTTCAATAGCATCCGCGCGGCGCAGATCGTCTGGGTTCATCCCGTATCGACTGGGCAGATATTGATAGACAAGGGTTTGGGAATGACCGCGTTCTTCTTGGGTCATCCCGCCATCGCCTGTGGTGGTGGATGTCCCCGCTTGGGTCGCGCCGCGTCCCAGGGCCTCTTTTGCTGGGCCAGACAGCGCGCCAAAGGACATGCCTGCGATGGTGATTGGGATGGCCAGATGAATTGGTTTTTTGGCGAACCGCGTGCCCAGCCAGACATCGGTTGCACATTTTTCGCGGTAACCTTCCAGCGGATAACGGCTGATCGACGCCCCTAAAAACAACAAATCATCAAAATGCGGCAAGTGGCGTTTGGTGCCACCGCCGCGAATATCATAGATGCCAGTGGCTGCGGCGCGGCGGATTTCTGCATTGATCGCAGGGGTGAAGGTGGCCGAATAACGGGGTGGGGTTCTGGGAAAATCTGTCATCTTCGCCTCAATAGGCCGACGCATTGTCGATGTTGAAATTGTACAGTTGACGCGCCGATCCATAGCGTTTGAATTCGGACGGTTTGGCCAAATGATCGGCCTCGGCCTGTTTCAAAGATCGGCCAGCAGCTCCAAATGTTCGGGGCGCATTTCTTTTTCAATACAATCCGCGCCGAGCGATTTCACCGTGCCGCGCACGAAAAGCCGCGCTTCATACAGGCTGTCGCCCAGCGCGTCCCCCGCATCCCCCAAAACCACCAGATTGCCCGATTGCGCCATAAAGGCCGACATATGACCAATATTGCCATGCACGACGATATTGATCCCCTTCATCGACACGCCACAGCGCGATGAGGCGCTGCCTTTGATCACCAACAGCCCCCCATTCCCCGTGGCCCCCGCATATTGCGAGGCGTTTCCGTCAATGATCACGGTGCCAGACATCATATTTTCGGCCACACCCGGGCCGGCTGATCCTTTGATCCGAATGGTCGCTTGTTTGTTCATGCCCGCGCAGTAATAACCCGTTGATCCGCGCACCGTCAGATCAATCGGCGCATCCAGTCCTACGGCAATGGAATGTGCACCTTTTGGATTGACCACCTCCCAGACGGTTTGGTTTGTCTGGCCGCGCAACCCATGCAGCGCCGAATTCAGCGCGCGCAATCCCGTAGCCTCGAGGTCAAATGTCTGCATTCTAGTGTTTCCAAAAATAGACGGTTGCGGGTTCAGGCTCCCATACGCGGGCCGCGTCGATGTCTGGCAAGTTTACAAGGGCGCGGTATTCTGAACCAAAGGCCACATATTGTGCGGTTTCCGCCATAACGGCGGGTTTGCAAGCAATTGGATCACGCACCACGCCAAAGCCATCTTGGGTGCCAACCACAAATGTGAAGAATCCATCCAAATCATCCAAACTACTTTGCAGGGCATCGCCCAAACTGGCGCCATTTTGCATCCGCCAGGTCAGATAGGCGGCCCCCACTTCAGTGTCGTTTTGGGTCTGGGTAAAGATCCCCTGATGGGCCAACATACGGCGCAGGCTGTTGTGGTTAGACAAAGACCCATTGTGGACCAGGCATTGATCTGGCCCTGTAGAAAACGGATGCGCCCCCATTGTTGTCACGGCGGATTCGGTGGCCATGCGGGTATGCCCGATCCCATGGGTGCCGCCCATTTTGGTCAGATCAAAGCGGCGCGCAACATCTTTGGGCAATCCCACCTCTTTGTAGATTTCCAATTGGTCGCCCAAACTCATGATCTTGAGGTCAGGGCGCAATTGGATCAGCGCAGCGCGGGCCAGTTCAGCGTAATCTGACGGAATGTGTAAAACTGCATGGGTGCTTTTGACTTGCAAGGCCACGGGTTGGCCAATTTGGGTCTGCAAGGCATGATCCAAATCAATGAAATCTTGGTCAGGGCGCGGCGATTGCACAGTGATTTTTGTTTGTCCCGCGCGGCCGCCGCCGTAAATTGCAATCCCCGCACTATCAGGACCGCGATCAGTCATGGTGATCAACATCTCACTTAACATGGCCCCCAGTTGGGGTTCCAAGGACTTATCTTTTAAGAACAAACCGACGATGCCACACATACCGTTTTCCCTGAAACCTCTGCACCAAAGGTAACAGGGGGAATGACCGGCGATCAACCTATATGAATATTTTTTTCACTAAGGGCAAACTATTGCCAAAGCTATGCCTAAAAATTAGGCATATTATGACGATCACGGGCAAACTATCGCGAGAATGCGGTCGCAAAGCCTATTTGCTTTGAACGTAGGAAATCACTGACAAATAGCGCGCGGGCAGCTTGACCAGTGTTTCTGGCCCATGCGGGGCGTCGGCATCAAAAAACAGCGTATCGCCCGGTTTAAGCGGATAAACCGTCTTACCATGACGGTAATCTACCTCGCCCTCTAACATATATAGCATCTCGATGCCTTCGTGTTGGAACGTCGGAAAGACATCGGAATCTGACGAAAGGGTGATCAGATAGGGTTCAACCACAACGCCACTTGTATTGGCCCCCAGATGGCCCAGCAGATTATATTGATGCCCCGCGCGGGTGCCGCGCCGTTCGGTTTCCATGCCTTGGCCGGCCTTTGTATGCACGGCCATATGCACATCTTCAAAGCGGCGAAAAAACGATGTCAGCGGCACGCTCATAACATGGGCCAGCGTTTGCAAGGTTGATAGCGACGGCGATGTATTGCCGTTTTCTATCTTAGACAGCATCCCAATCGACAGGCCCGTGCGCTGGGCCAGATCAGCAATTGTCAGACCGCTTTGACGGCGAAAAGCGCGCAGTTCGCGGCCAATCGCCACCTCGAGGATATTCTCGCGTTCGTCTTTGATGCGATGCGGGTCTTGGGCCAAAGGTGTGGTGGGCATGCCTTCTCCGATGGAATGGGGGCTGACTGCCCAAGCCTTTGGTAAAATAACTTTCTAACAAAGTGAAGCAGGCAGGCACCATTAGGTCGGGCTAATCCACACCGTGACCTAAGGCAGATCAGTCACGTCCCGCCCAAGTTGTCGTAAAAGCATCGTAGAACTGTGCGATTGCAGCATAAGAATATGTGGTTTGTCTGACCGCAAATTTGCGAAAGGTTGGGCCATCCATGATCCCAAAAGCGCCAAATCACCGCAGCGAAGGCCAAAGCTTTGCCAGTCTGTTCATTTCCGACACGCATCTGGGCGCAAGGTCTTGTCGTGATCATGCTTTGTTGGCGTTTTTGCAGGCCCATCATGCCCCCAAAATCTATTTGGTCGGTGATATCATCGACACATGGCACAATATTGGCGCGCATTGGACCAAGCCACAGCATGAGATCATCGCGATCTTACTGGCGCGGGCGGCCCAAGGGGTTGAAATTATTTACACGCCCGGCAATCACGATGCCTTTTTTCGCCCCTATATTGGCGCGCAAATGGGCACGATTAAGGTGGCCAATCATGTTATCCACACGGCCCAAGATGGAAAACGGTATTTGGTGATCCACGGTGATAGCGTGGATATGTTTGCAGGCCGATTTCCGCTTTTGTCGCGTCTTGCGGCCAAGGCCGAAAACAGTTTGCGCGGTTTGGGCAATGGCGCGCAATATTTGCTTGGCCGCTTTGGTCTGCCCATCACGGATCAGGTGGATTGGGTGATCCAAAAGGTCAATGATATGATCCGCGCGCAAGATAATTTCCAAGCGCGCCTGGCCGCATTGGCGCGTGCACATGACACAGATGGGATTATATGCGGACATTTTCATCAGCCCGCTTTGCATGATGAATTGGGTGTGACTTACGCAAATTGCGGGGATTGGGTCGAAAACACCACCGCCTTGGCCGAGGCGCAAAACGGTGCCCTGATCCAATTGACATGGGCCATGCCTGCTGTCGCCAAGGCTTTAGAAGGCCAGTTGATCAAGGACATATAAATGCTGATTTTTGCAAGCTTTGCCCTTATTTTACATATTACCAGCATCACCTTGGCGATGATGAAACAGCGCAGCAAGCCGCTGGGTATGATTGTAGGCACGCCCAAAGTGACGATTTTGCGTCCTGTTTGCGGATTGGAAAATAATCTTAAGGAAACGCTGACCTCGACCTTTGGGGCGGAGTATCCGAATTTTGAGATCTTGTTTTGTGTGGCGCGGGCAGATGATGCGGTCATTCCGCTTGTGCGGTGTCTGATCGCCGAGCATCCAAAGGTCAGCGCAAGATTGCTCATTGGAGATGCGCCAATTTCTGGCAATCCAAAACTGAACAATCTGGTCAAAGGCTGGGCTGCAGCGCAATCGGATTGGATATTGATGGCTGACAGTAATGTCTTGTTGCCCCCTGATTTTATCACGCGCCTCTTTGTTGAATGGCGCGATGATACGGGGTTGGTGACATCGCCCCCAGCGGGGATCCGCCCCATCGGATTTGCCGCCCGTTTGGAATGTGCGTTTTTGAACGGGTTTCAGGGGCGTTGGCAGCTGGCATCGGCGCAAATGAACAACGGCTTTGCCCAAGGCAAGATGCTATTTTGGCGCCGCGATCTGCTGGATCAGGCGGGTGGTTTGGCGGCTTTGGGCACAGAAATGGCCGAAGATGTGGCCGCAACTAAACTGGTGCGTGGACGGGGTCACAAGGTGCGCTTGACGGCGCGACTATTTGCCCAACCCATAGGTCAGCGCGATTTGCCTACCGTTTGGGCCCGCCAATTACGATGGTCTAAGGTGCGCCGATTGGGGTTTTTGCCGCTGTTTTTTGCCGAAGCATTTGCAGGCAGCCTCTTGCCGCTCGCTGCTGTGATCGGCGCCACATCGCCCTTTGGGGTGCTGGCCTATTTCGTGGTTTGGTATGGTGGGGAATATCTTTTGGCAAAAACGTCGGGCTGGCCCGCCAATTTGGAGGATATTCTGGCATGGATCTGCCGCGATATTTTGCTGCCTGTGCTTTGGGTGGCGGCATGGTTTGGAAATGGCTTTGAATGGCGCGGTAATGCGATGCAATCGGCCAAAACGGACCAACACCTTGCCAAATCTTGATGCCGTGATCGCCCTACTTCAGGCCCATGGCCTATGGATTCTGGCCCCTTTTGCCATCATCGAAGGGCCGATCGCGACAGTGATTGCGGCATATCTGGCCCATCAAGGGGTTTTGAATGTTATGGGTGTCTTTTGGATTTGCGTTTTGGGCGATCTGATTGGTGATGGGCTGCTTTATGCGTTGGGACGATTTGGGGCTGGGCGGTTGCCCATATCCCTAGCGCGACGGTTGGGGGTGACCGATGCCCGTCGCTTAACCCTCAGCCAGCATTTTGCCACCAAAGGGGGGCGCACACTGCTGCTGGCCAAAATCACCCATTCGGCAGGGATGCCTGTTTTGATTGCCTCTGGGATGGCGCATATGCGTTTTGACACATACTTATGGTTTAACCTTATGGGAACGCTTCCGAAAACTGGGGTTTTGATGCTGCTCGGCTATTTTTTTGGCGCGGCTTATGGGCTGATTGATACCTATATTTATCGCGGCTCCTTGCTTGTCTTGATTGTCATGGCCTTGGCTGCGGGGGCCTATTTGATATGGCGGCGTATATGAGTGTAACCTGTATCATCCCCGCCTATAACGAGGCGCGGCGGATTGAAAATGTTCTGAAAAGTGTCATTGAACATCCGCAGATTAGACAAATCATCGTGGTAGACGATGGATCGCAGGATGAAACATCTGCTATCGTGGCCGCAATTGATGGCGTGACACTGATAACCTTGCCCGAAAATCGGGGCAAGACCGCCGCTTTGGCGCAGGCAATGTTGCAGGCCACTGGGGATTATCTTTTGTTGATCGATGCTGATTTGGCAGGTCTGGGTGCAAAGGATGTCACGGCACTTTTGAACCCTGTTTTGTTGAATTGGGCAGATGTCGCGATCAGTTTGCGTCGCAATGCGCCCTATTTATGGCATTGGATTGGGCTGGATTATATCTCGGGCGAACGCGTCTTGCCGCGCGCGCTGATTGTCCCCCATTTGGATCGGCTGACCCACTTGCCAAAATTTGGGTTTGAAGTGTTTTTGAATTCCTTGATCGTGGATGCACAATTGCGCGTCGCGGTGGTTCATTGGCCAGATGTTGTCAGCCCCTTAAAGGCACAAAAATATGGGCTTTGGACGGGGCTGCGCGGTGATATTTCCATGCTGCGCGATTTGCTGCAATCTGTCTCATTGCTGGGATTGTTGCAGCAAATTATCGCCTTGCGCGGGTTGCGCGCGGACAAAATCAGCAAATAACACTCTGTTTTGAATGGTCTCTAGGAATCCTAACTTGGGTCAAGCGGTGGTTTATGACTGGGGCTATGATGAAAGGATAAATGCGCGCCCTTTTATTGCGCATGCAAAAAGGAAAACCTATGTCGATTGGCACAATTCTTCTGATCTTGTTGATTATCTTTTTGATCGGGGGCTTTAGCGGACGTTTTGGGGGGTATGGGTATGGATTTGGCAACGGCGGTATTGGGGTACTTGGCGTCTTGGTCATTGTAATTGTGGTCTTGATGCTGATGGGGCGTATCTAGGCCTTTAAGGTGCAAACAAGTCTGCGACGTTGCGGGCAATGGCAAGTCAGCTATTTAGGACATTCTGCCAGTCGACGATATTGCTGCCAAAGGATGAAAGCGCTTCTTGCTCGCCGATCGCTGCAGTGCAGTGATTGGGATTAACCGTCAGTCTGTGCAAAACTGCCCGTTCCAACTGCGCCAAATCCATCTTTTTGGCGGATCAAAAACAGGGCGCTGATGTCGTTAGATCGCGCGAAGGCAGTCCCTTGATCTGCGCCCATCACCATCAGTGCAGTGGCCATCGCATCGGCGTAGATGCAATTGTTTGCCAGAACCGTCACCGATGCGGGCGCATTGATCAAGGGCGCGGCGCGGCGCGGGTCCATTGTATGCGACAACCTTTGTCCTTTGACCATGACGAAATGACGATAGTCACCCGAAGTCGCAACAGCGCCCTCTGAAAGGACCAAGATCGAATGGGCTTGCGTATCTGGACGATCTGGTTTTGCAATGGCCACGGGCCAAGGATGGCTGCCTATCGCGCGCAGTTCGCCGTCTAGGGCGCAGAGGGCGCGCGCGACCCCGTATCTGCCCATGACATCGGCCAGACAATCCACAGCGTATCCCTTTGCAATCCCAGACAAATCCAGCGCCAAAGGGGCGGATTTGCGGGCAAGCCCGCTGTCCAACTCTAGTGCATCCGTTGCTGCAACTCTGGTTGTGGCGGACGCCATACGAATTGCGCCCAGATCAAGTAGGGTGTCTTGAAACCCCCATGCTTTGGTCGCATCTCCCAGATTCAATTCAAACGCATTGTCTGTCAGGCGGCTGATGTCCAAAGCTGCTGCTAAGACCGCCATCAACGCTGCGGGCAGGTGATGCCATTCCCCGCAAGGGGCAGCATTAAAACGCATCAGATCACTGTCAGGGTTCCATGTGGACATTTGGCAGTTTACGCTGTCGACGGCCGCCTGCAAATCCTTGTGCAACGTTTGCAGGTTGACCCCTGCGGCCCCATCCATGAGCACCGACCAGTGCGTGCCCATGGTTTCCCCCTCGAGGCGGTTAATAGACATCTTCACAATACCGTCCTTGGGATTTCAATTGTGCAGCGGTCAGACCTGAGGTGGATAAAATCTCGGTTAGGGCGTCGCGAACACCTTGGGCCATATCGCGCCCGCCGCAGACCATAATCTTGGCCCCAGATGCGATCAATTGGCGCACAGATTCGGCATCTTGGCGCAAGGCATCTTGGACATATTGTTTTGGCCCGTGCCGAGAAAAGGCGGTGTGCAGTCCGCTGAGCGCCTGATTTTGCTGCCAGTTGGCCATGTCTGATCCATAAAACAGGTCGGCGTCAGGATGGCGTGCGCCGAACCAAAGATGGATCGGCCGGCGTGCCCCTTGTGCGCGGATAAAGCCTGCCAATGGCCCAATACCCGTTCCAGCCCCGATCAAAATCATTGGCGCTTTGCTGTGATCTAAATGGAATTCTGGATTGGGGCGTATAAAACCGCAAACCGTTTCGCCCTCAGCCAAAGCCATCAATTGCCCCGAACATAGGCCATTGGGGTGTTTGCGAATGGCGATTTCAACAAAGCCATCCTTGCGCCCAGATGCCAGCGAGTAAAAGCGCGCCATCGTATCGCCTTTGGGCAAAATGCCCAGCAAATCACCCGCCTGAAACCGTCCAAATCCGCGCCCAAGGATCCTGTCCAAAAAGCTTGATTTGGGAACCGCAAAACGCAAGATTGCGGCAGGCGCTTGGACATCTTCGCCGTAATCGCGCCGCGAGATCAGGGTGAGGGGCAGCGAATGCGGCGCTTTGGGTTGATGGTTAAGTTCCAATTCTACGCCGATTGCCTGTCCAAATGCGCGGCCCCAGCGGTTAAAATCAGGTGCAGATTGGCGGTTGACTTGATCCATCGGCAATAAGATTTGCCAGCCTTTGTCACGGGCAATGCGTTCAAAATCGACGGCATAACCGCAAAACTGTGCAAAGGTGTTGTCGCCAAATCCTAAAACGGCCAAGGGCACCGAAGGTGTTGCCGTGGCCAATCGTGCCAATGCGCCTTTGGCCGATGTGGGGGCCGTTCCTTGACCCCAAGTGGCACTCATCACCACGATCTGACGGGCCGCCCCATAGGTTTGTGGGGCAAAGCTAGACAAAGGGGCCAAGTGAACCGACTGCCCCGCCGCTTGCAACGCGCGGGCAAAGGTGGTTGCAAATCCCCATGTTGTGCCGCCCTCGCTGCCAACCAAAACGATGGTTTGGGCCTGCGAAGCCTTGGCCATGCCGCGCAAAGGTGCGCGCCGTCCTTTGGCCCAACTGATCGTGCCAGTGACGGCCAAAACAGGAACCGAAAGAACCAAAACCCCCAAGATCAGCCCCCAAACGGCGGCACCTTGGCCGGTATGCAGCAAGTAAACCCATTCATTTATCCGCGTCCAAGGGCCGGGCGCGTCAAAGGCCAAAATCGCCCCCGTTCCTTGATCGATGTAAGACATTCCCGCGCCTGTCGTCAGAGTGTAGACATCGCTTGTATCGGCGGGAAATGTCAGATCGCGCAAGTCGCGCAAGGGGGTTGCGATTAGGCTAGGGATTTCGGTGGGTGGCAGGGGTCCGTCGGTGCTGACAGTGTTGGGAAAAGCGGGGTTCGCCTCGTCACTTGGCAAAAGATCAAAGGTAGATCCAGTCATCCATAACGCAGTGACGGCCGACAAAATCAAGATCGGAACAGAAATGCGGGCAATCTGCGTGTGAAACCTTGCGGCAAAAGGGCCTTGTTGGCGATCAAACCAATGGCGCAGGCCGCCCACGCGCTGTGTAACCAAAACCGCACCTGAAATCGCCAAAAGCAGCATCGCAGCAGCGGCAATGGCCATCACGATCCGTCCCGTGTCATCCAAAAACAAAGCTCTGTGAAAATTGGTCAGCCACAACTCTATGCGGTTGGGGTCGGCGCTGCCCAGATCGGTCCCTGTGACAGGGTCAAAAACGGCCGATCCGGGGTTATTGCCATCAAACCACCATACGGTGATCTTGCCCGATGGTGCGCGGCGGATTTGCTCTAGTCCGGGATGCGCTGCCCGCGCCATGGCGGCCAAATCCGCCACGCTTTGTTCAGATGGAACGCTGGGCGCCGATAGCGCGTCCATGGCTGGGAACACCGACAGCGCCGCCCCGCTGAGCGCCAAGAAGGTCAAGAATACCGCCGCAATCAGCGCGGGCCAGCGGTGGAGTTTACGCATCATATCGGCACCTAAATTTAGAATGTATACCCAAAATCAGCGATATATCGCCGTCCGCGCACGGATGAGGCAGTGCTGGTTAAGGGCAGTTCAATCTCGGATGGGCTGTCGCGCATATCTTCCACGGCGGCGTCCATGTGCAAGGTATAGCCTGCATCAAACAGCGCATCTGCCACATCAATAGTGATCTGAGCGTTGCGCCCCGCGCCGACACTGGCGCCTGTCGTGGTCGCTGCATCTATGACGCCGCCCGACAAACGGGCCCAGTCAGTCAAATGGCGGTGGTATTTGGTCTTGCCGCCCGCAAGCCAAACCGTGCCCGCAAAATCGCCCTTGGCATCGGTCAAATAAAGCGAAAAATAGGCCCCACGTCCGCCATATTCTGACAGGGTCGTAGAAAAGGTAACGGGCTTGGCCAAAGCGGGCATGGTCATGGCGGTGGTCATAACCAGCGCCGCCATAAGGGTTTTCATCTGCATTTTTTGTCCTGACATAGTATGAAAAGGGAAGTGGTCCGCAATTTGCGGGACCATTGATCAATCGTCGTCATCGTCATGGGGAATGCGATGGCCTTCATCATCTTCGCTTCCGCTTTGAACGATTTCCAACGTGGCGGGATTTATCTTGACTACGATCTTTTTGCCTTTGGCATCCGTTCCGATGATTTGATAGCAGCCGTCATCAATGCGGATACGGCGCACCGTCCAGCCTTTTTCGGCGGCCAGCTCCGCTACCTTGGCCCGCGGTTGCCATTCGGTCATCGCAACAGAGCAGCGCCGATCAGCCTGTGCCGCACCTGCGATCATGGTCGAACATATCAAGATAATAAGGAATCGTGTCATGGGTGAAACTCCTGCACAGGTCGTGCTTAGGGCTTTGCTTAACGGCTCTTGCTGACGCCAAGCTGAAGCTGGCAAAGAAAGTGCTTCAGCTTGGCGTCATATTGGCGCTTTATAGGGTGGCTGTGCTGCCGCGAGATAGGATGAAGATGCGTATATTGCTGATCGAGGATGATAAGGTGATCGGTTCAGCCGTGCGCGAACAACTTGACGCAGATGGTCATTCGGTGGATTGGGCGCAGCGGTTAGATGGGGCAAATGATGCGCTGGCTGGTGCCAAGTATGACCTGATCTTATTGGATCTAATGTTGCCAGATGGGCGCGGTATCGCTTTTTTGAAATTGCTGCGGGCTGGGGGCAGTCAGGTGCCAGTGATGATCTTGACGGCACTGGATCAAATATCTGATCGCATTGATGGCCTGAATGCGGGTGCGGATGATTATTTGGTGAAACCTTTTGATTTAATGGAACTTTCGGCGCGAATTGGTGCGGTTGCACGGCGTTATTCGGGCAATCCAAATCCTGTCATCATCTTTCAAG
>CAWUUC010000290.1:0-3345 GCA_963924905.1 uncultured Paracoccaceae bacterium | reverse complement strand
ATGGTGCGGCGGAACATTTCGTTCTTTGCCAAGGTCTCACGCACGCGGCCATTATAGCCCTCAATGTTACGAACACCCATTTTTGACATTTTGCGGTAACGCTCTTCCATTTCGGACACGACCCATTTCAAGGCGACGACTGCCTTTTTCGGATCTGTCACAACAGGCGAAAGCAGGTGCGGGATCCCATCATAGACGGACAGTTCCAACATTTTTGGGTCAATCATAATCAGGCGGCATTCTTCGGGCGATAATTTATAGAGCAATGACAAAATCATAGTGTTAATCGCCACCGACTTGCCCGAACCTGTGGTCCCTGCGATCAGCAAATGCGGCATTTTGGCAAGGTTAGCGATGATCGGCTCGCCCCCAATATCTTTGCCCAAGGCCAGCGGCAGACGCATCGCGCTGTCGCCAAAATCGCGGGCCGAAATAATCTCGCGCAATACGACTTTTTCGCGGGTAGCATTGGGCAATTCTATCCCGATAACCGTACGACCCGGCACTGTTGAGACACGCGCAGACAAGGCGGACATAGACCGCGCGATATCATCCGAAAGACCGATCACCCGTGACGCCTTCAGACCGGGCGCAGGCTCCAATTCATACATGGTCACCACTGGGCCAGGGCGGATCGAAACAATCTCTCCCTTGACGCCGTAATCATCCAAAACCGATTCCAACATTCTGGCATTCTCGCTGAGGGCCTCATGCGACAAAGTATAACGCTGAATGGTGGTTGGATTGGTCAGCAAAGACAGCGGCGGCAATTCATATGCAGGCGCTTTTTCGTCAAACCGCAGGCGCGGCTGCGATTCAGCCAAGGCTTGACGCGATGGAATGATTGATTTCTTTGCACTTGGCTGAACCATTGTGCGGCGCTGTTCGCCGCCAAGGGTCAAAACGCCATGGCTGGATGGGGCTGGTGCAAAGTCGGGCAAAGCATCAAATTCGGGATCATAATGATGATCAGGAACCCAATCGCCGTAGGCGTCATATTCATCTTGGACGGGTTCTATGATGGGGGGCGTGACGGGCGGCGCACTGGGGAATGCGGCGCGGGGTGCTGGCATAGGACGCGTGTCTGCGATTAAGGGAGCTGGACCACGCGGACGTGCCACGGGCGGTTCCATTCTTGGGCGCGGCAAAGGGTTCGCAGCCCGATTACGCACCGCATCTGTGATACGCGAGCGAAGACGGTCGTCATTTGGCGGGTCAATTTCCGCAAAATGCGGCGTTTGTTCAATCAACTCTGGTTCTGGTGCGAAATTGCGGGTCACCGGATGTGCGAGCCGCGAAAATAGGCCTTTGGATTCCGCAGGGGCAATATGACTTTGGACAGATTGCGTCATATCAACAGCCTGCGCGAACATTGGCGGCACCCCCACATCGCCACCACGGGCATGGCCTGAAACAGGTACGGGGTGGCGATCATATATATTGGTATCATATGTGTCAGGGCCACTGTGGGTCGCTGAACGGCGATCTTGTATTTTCGCTGCCACCGTGCGCGCTTGGGAAAATCCCGAACTGCCTGCCCCAAGCAAGGACGCGTAGGTTCCGATCAATCCAGTCATCAAAAAGTGTCGCAAGAGGTGTAATTCTTGACGGTCAAATCCCATCACATAGATCAAGGAACCTGCAAACAACAGACCAGTGGTCAGCGACAAAAACTTAATCGCAAAGCTGGCGCTGGTGGGCATGATCCCCAGCAAAGTCCCCATAAATGTCTCACCAAACAAACCACCCAAGCCAAAACCATGGGCTTGAACCCATGTCTCTGAAGGCTGCAACGTGGTGGCGTAAACGCAACCGATGGCAATCGTGATAATGGCAAAAACCGCGCGCGGTGCGATGCGATCCGCCCCGCGATGTGACACAAAACGCGCGCCCCACGCCAACAGGATAACCGGAATTGTCCAAGCCCCTTTTCCACCGATAATCATCAATGTCGACGAAAAGGCAGCGCCAAATCGGCCCAACATATTGGCCGCTGGCTCATCCGTGGCCACCATCCAGCCTGGGTCTGTTGGGGCATAGCTGCCCAAAATCATCACAAACAAAAGCGACAAGACCAACAGACCGATCCCAATCAATTCCCGACCGCGCCGTTCCAACATCGCGGCAGTGTCTTGATCCAAAAGCGGTTCGCGCTGGCGGGTTTGAAATGATGCCATCTGCCTGTCCTTAGGTATAAAGGCAGTCACGAAGCCGCAAAAGCCCGTGCTGCATTTCTGTTTTAGGGGCCACCAAAGCGACCCTAATGTACGATTTCCCTGGGTTTTCGCCGCCCACATCCCGCGACAAGTAGGATCCCGGCAATACCCGAACCCCAGTTTCTTGCCACAGTTTCAACGCTGCTTGTTCGCCATCATCAACAGGCAGCCACATAAAGAAGCCGCCCTCTGGACATTCAAATCCTTGCAGGCCGGAAAAAACCTGATCTGCGATGGTGAATTTTTCTTGATAGAGCGCACGGTTTGCGACCACGTGGCCTTCGTCATTCCAAGCCGCGGTTGAGACATGCTGTATGGGCAAGGGCAACGGTGCCCCTGCAAAAGCACGCAATTGGCGGATGCGGGCGATGCCATTCACGCCACCCGCGACAAAGCCAGACCGCAATCCCGGCAAGTTTGAGCGTTTGGAAAGCGAATGAAAGGCAAATATCCTTTCAGGATCGGCACCCACCGCTTTTGCAACTTCTAATGCCCCTACAGGCGCGATGCTGCGCCAAATGTCTGAATAACACTCGTCTGCCAGAATCTTAAAATCATGCTTTTCCGCAAGCGCCAGTAAATTTGCCCAATATTCGCGGCTGGCCACTGCCCCTTGCGGATTGGCGGGCGAACACAAATAGGCAATGGTGACACGGTCCAAAACATCTTGGGGCAAAGCGGTATAATCGGGCAAAAATCCTGTAAATGCGGTTGCAGGGACATAGATCGGCTCAGCCCCGACTGTCAAAGCTGCGACCGCATAAACCTGATAAAACGGATTCGGCATCAAAACCACTGGCTTTTTGCCATTTTTGGTTTCAGGCGACAGCGCGATACAGGCGTTGAACAGCCCTTCACGTGTGCCATTCAAAACCATTAACCGATCAACTCCAACCTGCACGCCATATCTGCGATCGATCCAACCCGATATCGCCGCCAAAAGGTCAAATGTGCCGTCATTGGGGGGATAGCTGGCAAAATCGGCGATGCTCTTTGCCAAGATGGGCGCCACAAAATCGGGCATTGGATGACGTGGTTCGCCAATGGTCATGGCAATTGGATCGCCCCCCGCTGGGTGGTGATCCAACAATTTCCGCAATCGCGGAAACGCGTATTCTGGCAGGTTCGA
>CAWUUC010000289.1:0-2945 GCA_963924905.1 uncultured Paracoccaceae bacterium | reverse complement strand
ATCACCTGACGCTTGCCAGTTGCCTCGGCCAAAACATAGGCACCTTTCGCGGTCATATTGGTGTTGGTATGCACCTTACGCACCGTGGGCAGGTTTTGACGCGACAGGGCCAGAACCGATGGCGTGGATTTACTGGTCAGTGCAATTTCCCAAGATTCCGCCACCTCAACCAAATCTGCGGGGCGGAACACATAAGTATTGGGGGTTGCACGGCTGATGGCCAGATGCTCCACAGGTTGGTGGGTTGGGCCGTCTTCGCCCAAACCGATGGAATCATGGGTCATCACATAGACGACAGGCACCGCCATCAAGGCCGACAGGCGCATCGCAGGGCGCGCATAATCGGTGAAACACATGAATGTCCCCGAATAAGGGCGCACACCGCCATGCAAGACCATGCCATTCATCGCCGCCGCCATTCCGTGTTCGCGGATGCCGTAATTCACATAGCGGCCTTTACGATCCTCGGGGCTAAAGACACCCAGATCAGGGGTTTTGGTGTTGTTGGATCCTGTCAAATCGGCCGATCCGCCCATGGTTTCCGTCATGATCGGGTTGACAGCGACCAATACCTTTTCTGAGGCCGAGCGCGTGGCCAATTTCGGCTGTGTTTCCACGGCCATCTTCTTGACACTGCGAATGGCTGCTGCAAATTTTGCAGGGGCCTCTAGGGCAAATATCCGAGTGAATTCGGCCTGCTTGGCGGCTGATAGGTCCGCAAAGCGCGCCTCCCATGCCGCCATCTCGGCTTTGCCGCGCGCGCCAAAAGCCTCCCATTCCGCTTTGATCTTGGCAGGCACCTCAAAGGCGGCCGATGTCCAGCCATAGGCGGCCTTAGCCGCTGCCATTTGGGCCGCATCTGTCAAGGCGCCGTGACCTTTGGACGTATCTTGGGCGGCATGGCCCAGCGCGATATGGGTCTTACAGGCAATCATTGTGGGGCGATCAGACGCCTTGGCCGCGTTGATCGCGCGGTCGATGTCAACAGGGTCATGCCCATCACAAGACAAAACATTCCACCCAGAGGCCGCAAACCGCGCCCCTTGATCCGTGATATCCGCAAGCGACACTTTGCCATCAATCGTGATGCCGTTGTCGTCCCAAAGCACGATCAGCCGGGACAACCGCAGTTTACCCGCAAGGCCAATCGCCTCTTGGCTCACACCCTCCATCAAACAGCCATCGCCTGCGATAACATAGGTGTAATGATCGACAATCTTTTGGCCCCAGCGCGCCCGCAGATTTTCTTCGGCAATCGCAAATCCAACCGCGTTGGAAATCCCTTGACCCAAAGGACCTGTGGTCGTCTCTACCCCATCCACATGGCCGTATTCAGGATGGCCCGCCGTATTGGCGCCCCATTGACGAAAATTCTTGATCTGCGACATCGGCATATCTTGATAGCCCGTCAGATAAAGCAAGCTATAGATCAACATACTGCCATGACCCGCAGACAAAATGAAACGGTCACGGTCTGCCCAACGCGGCGCTGCTGGATTGAATTTCAGATGCTTTTCAAACAAAACGGTTGCCACATCCGCCATGCCCATCGGCATACCCGAATGCCCCGAATTTGCGGCGGCCACCGCATCCAAGGTCAAGGCGCGAATGGCTGCGGCGCGCATCCAATGATCAGGGTTTTTGGCGGCAAGTGCGGCTATGTCCAAGGCAATGATCCTGCATAAAGAGAAATATTGCCGTCTGCATAACAAGCTTTGCGGCAAGATCAAGCATTGGTGCAAAGTTCAACCTTGACGAATTGACCCAACCTTCGCACAAGTGGTAGCGTGGCGCAGGAACAGATAAGGGCCGAGATGCAAGATATAATAGAGCTGGAACGGCGTATTGCCGCCGCTTTTGATCGCATAGACCGTGGATTGGAAACAGCTGACCGCGCGCGTGCGACCGTTGCAGCGCCCGAAGAGACTGGCGAGAACGCAAAAATGTCAGCCTTGGTGCGGGCGCTGGAAACGGCGCGCGCAAGCAGTGCGGATTGGGCCACTCGTTACGCTGCACTTGAATCGCAAATGACAGATGAGACATTGGCTTTGGCAAACCAAGTCGCACAACTCACCAAAGAGCTTTCGACAAGAACCCAAGAGCTCGATGCCGCTTTGCTGACGTCGGCAAGCCAAACACCTGCCCAATACGCCACCGAACTCCAAGTGCTTGAAGATCAAATGACCGCCCTACGCAGTCAACTCTCTGCTCAAAATCTGGAATTGACCGCCCTTCGCACGCAACGTGCAAGCGAAGTCGAAGACTTAAAGGCCATCGTTGCCGCCCTGACGCCATTGATTGAAGAGGCCGAATCAAATGCCTGAAATCGACATTTCAATAGGGGACCGCAGTTTCAACGTGGCTTGCCAAGACGGGGAAGAGCAGTTCCTGCGCTCTGCCGCAGCTATCCTCGATGCCGAAGCCCAGCCCCTTGTCGCCCAAATGGGACGCCTTCCAGAGGCCCGTATGTTGCTGATGGCAGCCTTGATGCTCGCCGACAAAACGGCTGCTTATGAAGATGAAATTGCCAAGTTGAAATTGCAATTGGCCGCAGATCAACCCGAACCAAAAACGGTTCAGGTGTCGGTGATACCGCCCCAAATTCCAGAAACTTTGGCCGAGATTGCCGCAAGAGCCGAGGCTTTGGCCGCGCGCATTGAAGATAACATCTAATACAGCCCTTTTCCCCGCGACGCCTCCGGCGGAGGTATTTTTATTCATTATAAAACAGTTACTTAATTGAAACTATGTGCAAACTATGTGCAACTGCTGGTCAGTCTGGGTGCATGCCGCGTCATGTAGGTGCTGGAGGGCATGGGTCAGGCACCCAGCCATCCTTACCTTAAATATGAGATTTTAAAACAAAAATTCATGCGCCCAATGGCCGCGCAATTGTAGTTCGGCTATCTTTTGCGATCTTTTCTATCGACCTTTGCTCGTCGTTC
>CAWUUC010000288.1:0-6198 GCA_963924905.1 uncultured Paracoccaceae bacterium | reverse complement strand
ATAATGCTTGCGCTTTGGACCAGATAATGCGCGCCGATCACCAAGGCGATCAGGCCAAACAGGGTGGCAACTGCTGCCTTCCAAATGGGGGGCAAGGGGGTGGCATCGGTGTCCACCTCAACATCACCCGCCAAAAAGGCCGTTGTCAAAAAGCCAATCAAACCTGCAAATAAAATTGCACCTTCGATGCGACTGATCACGCCATCGCTGAGCATGAGCCAGACAATAGCGGTTGACCCCAATAAGATGAAAATATCTCGACGCAAATTGCGCCAAGGGATCAACAAAGGCGCAATCAAGCCTGATACCCCCAAAATTAACAAGATGTTGGCAATGTTCGACCCAAGAACGTTGCCGATGGCAATGTCAGGTTGCCCTTCAAGGGCGGCTTGGACAGAAACCAAAAGTTCTGGCGCCGACGTGCCGAATCCGACAACTGTCAGGCCGATGACCATGGGGGATAATCCGAAATGGCGCGCGATGCTGGATGCGCCCCTAACCAGATATTCCCCCCCGAAAAATAGTCCTGCCAGGCCGACGGCGAAAAGTAGATAGGTCATCATAACTCCCGAAATTCTTTTTTTCTTAAATGGGGAGCAGGTCTTAGTTTCCAACCCCAAGGGACATCAAAATTCATTTTGGTTGGATTAAATCCCAACGATTGCCCCAAATATCTTGCCAGACTGCAACCGTGCCATAGGCCTCTTGGCGGGGGGCTTCTTCAAATATGCCGCCCGCTTTGACGATTCGGGCCTGATCGCGGGCAAAATCATCGGTGTGCAAGAATAACCAAACCCTGCCACCCGATTGATTGCCGATGGCATTGATTTGTGCGGGCGTTTCGGCGCGGGCCAAAACGAATCCTGTGCCGCCGCTGGACACTGTGACCCAGCGCTTGCGGCCTTGGTCTATATCTGCGGTGACGTTAAATCCAATCGCTGTAAAAAATGCGATGGCGCTGTCGTAATCTGGCACGACCAAGGCCACATACGCCAATTGGGGGGCTGTCATTCGTTCAAATCAACGGCAGGGCTGATTACAATGCGGGCCACTTGCTCTGAAATGGGGTCAACCGACAAAGGATGAAGCTGTGCGACATGATCAGCAGGATCGCCAATATTTTGCCAGCGCCCGCCCTTGTAAACCTCTAGGCTAGAGAAGCCCGCTTTGTAACCCATTTTGCGGCTGCCGGGCACCCAATATCCCAGATAGACATAGGGTAATCCCGTTTCCCGCGCGATTTGGATATGGTCCAAAATCGCATAGGTGCCCAACGACATATGGTCCAAATCTGGATCATAAAAGCTGTAGACCATCGAAAGCCCATCATCAAAGACATCCGTCAACGACACAGCCACCAATGGGCCAGTATCGCGATAGGCGCCGGGTTCGGGCAGCGAATACTCAATCACCCGCGTTTTGACAGGAGTTTCTTCGATCATTGCGGCAAATTCGAATGTGTCCATATCTGCCATGCCGCCATCGGCGTGGCGCGCATCCAAATACCGGCGAAACAGCGCATATTGCTCTTCTGTCGCCCAAGCAGATGTCGGATGACGTACAATTGCGCGACCACGGTTCATGATCTTGCGTTGGGTGCGGGTTGGGACGAAATCGGCCACCCGAATACGGGCTGACAAACAGGCGGTACATTCAGCGCAAGTTGGGCGATAGACCACATTTTGACTGCGCCTAAATCCCTGTTTGGACAGATTATCATTCAGCCGCACAGCCCCTTCCCCTTGCAAGGATGTAAACAGTTTACGTTCCATGCGCCCATCCAAATAGGGACATGGCTGCGGAGCAGTCACATAAAACTGGGGGGCAAGTGGGATCGTGTGGCGCATATGCTCGACTATTCTTCGGACAAGCACACCCTAGCGCGGGAATGTCATTGCGCCAAGCCCTGATTAAGGAGAATGCGTTATTGTTGTTGGGCGGTAGTGAATGGTGCAAGCTTTGCGCCAGTGATCGCGACCAATTGGGGGGGCGCAATTTCAAAGATATGGCGTGGCGTGCCAGCGGCTGCCCAAACAGTTTCGAAATCCATCAATTTGGGATCCATCCAAATCGGAATGGGCGTGATGTGGCCGATGGGCGCGACCCCGCCGATGGCAAATCCTGTCACGCGGCGCACATCATCGGGATCAGCTCGCCCCAGAAATTCACCTGCAAGCGCGCTCGCCAAAGTCAGATCAACCTGATTTCCACCTGCGGTCAAAAACAAATACATCTGTCCCGATGCCCCCGCAAAAAGGATAGATTTGACGATCTGATCCAGCGCGCATCCTGCGGCAAGGGCCGCTTGGGGCGCGCTGCGCGTCTCGGAGGGCATTTCAATAGGCGGATTGCCCGCCCCTGCCAAGGCGGCAATAACACGCGCTAAGCTTTTGCTCATCTTGCCCCCAAACTTGGTCCCCATTGACCAAACGTCGATCCCGCCCCACCATAGGCAGATGATGAATTTTCCTGACCGCATCACGCGCAGCCCCTTTGCCTTTGATATTGCGGCAGCCGAGGCTGTTTCGCAAGTATACCTTGGCCATCCCGCAGTGGATTTGCTGGCGGCAACCGCCGGGTGCAGTCCCTATCTGCGAGATTTGATCCTGCGCGAGGCGGATTGGCTGCGCGCGGCCCTGCTGATTGCACCTGAAACCGCTTTTGCAACAGAATTGGCAGAGTTGGACACTGCCACCTTGTCCAGCCTGCCCAGTGACTTGCGCCGCACCAAACGGCGTATCGCGGTTCTGATCGCCTTGGCGGATTTGGGGGGGGTATGGTCCACCATGCAGGTCACCCGCGCCCTGACCGAATTTGCCGATCGTGCCGTGCAACTTTGCGTCACGCATCTTGTTGCAGATGAGGTGCGGCGCGGCAAATTGCCCAAGGCGGCCGATGATGCAGGCTTTGTTGTTGTGGCGATGGGAAAAATGGGCGCCTTTGAGTTAAACTATTCCTCAGATATTGATTTGATCTGCCTGTTCGATCAAGATCGCTATGGCCCCGACGCCGCAGAAATGCGCCCCAGCTTTATCCGCATCACAAGGCGTATGGCGGCGATTTTGTCGGATGTGACTGAAGGGGGCTATGTTTTTCGCACAGATTTACGTTTGCGCCCTGATGCCGCCGTCACGCCTGTTTGTCTGTCGATGGCCGCCGCCGAAAGCTACTATGAGGCCGAGGGTCGCACATGGGAGCGTGCTGCCTATATAAAGGCGCGGCCTTGTGCCGGTGATCTGGACGCAGGAAGGCGGTTTTTGAAAACCTTGACCCCCTTTGTGTGGCGCAAACATCTGGACTTCGCGGCCATCCAAGATGCTCATGATATGCGTCTGCGTATCCGCGCCCATCGGGGTCTGAACGGCGCATTGACCGTCGAAGGTCATAATTTGAAATTGGGCATCGGCGGTATCCGCGAGATCGAGTTTTATGCCCAAACCCGCCAATTGATCGCGGGGGGCCGCGATGCGATGTTGCGCGATCCAACGACTTTGGGGGCTTTGGCGGCCCTGGCAGAAAAAGATTGGATCAAACCCGAACAGGCGGCAGATTTGTCTGGCATCTATCTATTGCACCGCGATCTCGAACATCGGTTGCAAATGATCGGTGACGCCCAGACCCATGAATTGCCCAATTCTGCTGATGGCATCGCACGGGTCGCAGCATTTATGGGGCAAACCGAAGCTGATTTTCGCCGCGATCTTTTGGCGCGATTGGTCAAAACCGATCAAATCACGACAGGGTTTTTCGCCCCAGACACCACGCCCGACAACCCAATTCTTTCAGCGCAACAATCAGCCATTGTGGCAGGCTGGGCGCATTACCCTGCCCTGCGATCTGCCCGTGCGGCCAGCATCTTTCAACGCCTCGCACCTTATTTGTTGGCGCGGCTGAACGCATCAGCCAACCCAGATGAGGCCCTGATTGCCCTAGATGGTTTCTTGTCGGGCTTGCCCGCAGGCGTGCAGATATTTTCCCTGTTTGAGGCCAATCCGCACCTTGTGGACCTGATTGTCGATATTGCCGCGACAGCGCCCCATCTTGCCCGCTATTTGGCGCGCCATTCGATGGTTTTGGATGCGGTTTTGGGCGGCAGTTTCTTTGCGCCCTGGCCCGATCGTCTTGCGGCTCAATTGGCCCATGCCTTAGATCCTATCACGGATTACGAGCAAAAACTTGATGCAGCGCGGATCTGGCAGAAAGAATGGCATTTTCGCATTGGCGTGCATTTTTTGCGCGGTCTGATCACTGCAGAAGAGGCGGGCGCCCAATATGCGGATCTGGCGGGGGCGGTCATTCTGGCGCTTTGGCCAGTGGTTTGCCATGAATTTGCGCGCCGCTATGGTGCAGCACCTGGTCGGGGCGCAGCCGTGTTGGGCATGGGCAGTCTTGGGGCAGGGCGTTTGAATGCGAGCTCCGATCTGGATCTGATCGTGATTTATGATCCCTTGGGCCAAGAGATGTCCGATGGCGCCCGCCCTTTGCCAACACGGCAATATTTTGCGCGTCTGACGCAGGCTTTTGTGACAGCTATTTCAGCGCAAACGGCCAAGGGCCGCATTTATGAGGTGGATGTCCGCTTGCGCCCATCAGGTCGTAAAGGGCCCGTGGCCACCAGCTTAGACAGCTTTCGCAGCTATCAAATGACAGAGGCTTGGGCATGGGAACATCTAGCCCTGACCCGCGCCAAGATCATGGCAGGTGACCCGAGCCTTGGCGCAGATATCGAAACTTTGCGCCAAGAGATTATCACGCAAAAGGGTCAAGGCGCGAGTTTATGCGCCGATGTTGCCGATATGCGCGCGCGTTTGGCTGCGGCCAAATCTGGGCAGGGCGGATGGGATGCCAAATTGGGCGCTGGGCGTATGATGGACATCGAATTGACGGCCCAAACCTTGGCGCTGCAATCGGCCAGCCCCGCTCAGGGCGTTTTGGACCAGATCAAAGCGGGGGTTTTGGCGGGCAAACTGTCGCAATCGGACGGGCAAGATTTGGTCCAGAGCTACAGTTTGATGGCGCGGGTGCAGTCTGCGCTCAGGCTTTTGTCGGATGAGGCAACGGATCCTGCAGCCTTAGGGCAAGGTGGACGTGAATTTGTTTTGCGAACGGCCCAGAATATAGAGACTTTGGCGCGCTGCGCTGAAGTCGCTGATCGCATAATCACCGCCTATTTGGCGGCCAAAGGAGACAGGTATGCAACTGGCTGAGGCTGATCCAAAAGGATTGATCCGCGAAAGTTATGCGATTGATGGGATCACGAGCGCAGAATGTCGATCCATTTTTATCGATTGGGTCTTGTCCTTGTCTGTGGGCATTGTGACCTCTGATGCGCTCAACTTATTAATCAGCTATTATGCGCGCCCAGACCACCCAATGACCCAAGTGCTGACCGAAGCACTCATGACCCCAGCAATCCCAAAACGGCGCGGCGGTCGTGGGGGGCGATTGGGTTACTGAGCCGCCTATCACGCACACTGATCAACTAGGTCGAGACGAAGGGGGCGATCATTCGCGCAGAGCTGCCGCTTCGCGTGCCAAGGTTTCGACCATGGCCCAATCCCCGCGCGCCAGAGCTTCTTTCGGCGCAACCCACGATCCGCCCACACAAAGAATATTCTTCAGGGTCAAATACTCAGGCGCAATCTTCAGGCTGATGCCCCCTGTTGGACAAAATGACACTTGTGGCAAAGGCCCGCCGATAGACTTTAGGTAGGCTGCACCCCCCGCCTGTTCTGCAGGAAAGAACTTTTGAACGCTAAAACCCATCTCTAACAAAACCATAATTTCGGATGCGGTTGCAGCCCCTGGCAAAAGTGGCAAATCGGCCTCACAGCAGGCGTCAATGATCGCTTGAGTTGCACCGGGCGAGACGCCAAATTTCGCACCCGCTGCCTTGGCGGCTTTAACATCACTTGCCGACAACAAGGTGCCTGCACCGACCACGCCACCCTCAATTTCAGACATGGCGCGGATTGCGTCTAGGGCCGATTCGGTTCTTAGTGTCACCTCAAGTGCGGGCAAACCGCCCGCAACCAAGGCCCGCGCAAGCGGCGCTGCTTGGGTGAGATCATCAATCACCAAAACAGGAACCACAGGGGCCAATTTGCAAATTTTTGCGGCTTCAACGGATTGTTGGGCGGGGGTCATAGCTGTCTCCTGCTGAGATTAACGAAAAGCTGGTGCCTCCGGCGGAGGTAT
>CAWUUC010000287.1:0-2730 GCA_963924905.1 uncultured Paracoccaceae bacterium | reverse complement strand
TACCTCGGGGGTTTGGGGGCAGCGCCCCCATCGCGGCTTGTGCGAGGCGACAGAATGAAAACCATTCTTGATACGCATCACGAATTGGCCTTGTTTGAAAAACGGGCGGCCTCGTCGCGCACGATGATCCGTGGGGCGATTGCGGTTTGGCTTTTGGTCTCGCTTGGCGCGGTGTTTTTTGCCTCGGCGGAATTTTTCTCGCGGGCGGGTGCGATTGGGGTCGGGCTCATAGTTGTGGCCTTTTCCTTGTCTGCTGCCGCGCGCCAAAGCTATCAGACGATCTTACTTAAAGGTTTGATCCAAGTGATGCGTGAAAAGAATCAAATCGACGCGCATATGAACGGGCATGATTACGACCAAAACCTAGAGGCGGTGCAGCGGCTTTTGTCACGCCTCGATATGCGCTCGCGCCCCGCCCGCGCCTCTGAGGTGGCGGCCGCGGCCACAGCCACGTTTCAATGGGGATTTGGCGATTTGCTGATCCGATCCCTTCCCCTGATAGGAGCTTGATATGCTAACACTCGATTGCCCCTATTGCGGCATCCGCGCCGAAGAATCCGAACTCTCCCCCGGATATGAGGCGCATTTGAAACGCTTTGGTCCTGGATCATCGGATGCTGATTTCGAATCTTATATGTTTGCGCGCAAAAACCCCAAAGGCGTGCATTTTGAACGCTGGCGGCACACCTATGGCTGCGGCAAATGGTTTTTGGCCGCCCGCTGCACCGCCACACTTGAGGTGTTTGGAACCTATCCCGCCCAATCTGCTGCACCCCCCAAAGATTTGATCGCCAAAATCAAAAAGAAACGTCCCGAGTGGAAGGGCTTCCAATGAGCACCCGTCTAAGCCAGCGCGGTCGCCTGATCGACCGCAACAACCCACAGCGTTTCACCTTTAATGGCCGCAAGATGCTGGGCTATGCGGGCGACAGCCTTGCCTCGGCACTGTTGGCCAATGACCAAATGCTGATGGGTCGCAGTTTCAAATATCACCGCCCGCGCGGTGTTGTAGGGGCAGGGGCCGAAGAGCCCAACGCGCTTTTTAATTTGGGGGAGGGCGCGCGCCTTGAACCCAACCAACGCGCCACCATGACTGAATTGTTTGACGGTCTGACCGCGCGCAGCCAAAACCATTGGCCCAGCTTGGAATTTGATATTGGCGTGGTCAACAATTATGCCGCCCGCTTTTTGCCCGCTGGGTTTTATTATAAAACATTCATCCATCCCCGCGCGGCATGGAAACACCTGTTCGAGCCGATCATCCGCCAATCAGCGGGCCTTGGGTCGGCGCCCACGATGGGCGACGCGGACCGCTATGAGCAAGCCTATGCTTATTGCGATGTCTTGGTGATTGGCGGCGGGATTGCGGGGCTGCAAGCGGCGCTTGTGGCGGCTGATTCGGGCGCAAAGGTCATGGTTTTGGAACAAACCCCCCATTGGGGTGGGCGCGCGCCTGTCGATGGCGATGTGATCGATGGGATGGCAGCCGATCTTTGGGTGGCCCAGACGGTGGCTGATTTGTCGTCCCGCGATAATGTCACGCTGAAATTGCGGTGCACGGGTGCAGGGGTTTACGATCACGGCTATGTTTTGGCTGACGAGCGTATTGCAGACCATACCCCCGCCGATGGCCGCCCAAAACAGCGTCTTTGGCGTATTCGCGCCGCGCGTATCGTGACGGCCACAGGGGCGATTGAACGGCCTTTATCCTTTGCGGGCAATGATATACCAGGCGTTTTGTTGTCGGGGGCATTGCGCGAATATGTCATCAATTATGGCGTCTCTTTGGGTGATCGCACGGTGATTGTCACCAATAATGATGACGCCTATCTGACGGCGATTGCCCTGCATGAGGCAGGGTTATCGGTGCCTGCGATTTTGGATGCCCGCGCCGAGGTCACGGGCGATTTGGCTGACCGCGCCCGCGCTTTGGGGCTGCAAATCCTGACGGGGCGCGGCATTGCCAAGGTTAAGGGGACAAAACGGGTAACAGGCGTCCAAGTCTGTCTGGTCGCGGGTGAAGGCGCGGTTTTGGAAGAGATTGACTGTGACGCGGTTGCGATGTCGGGCGGCTATTCGCCTGTCGTGCATCTTTACAGCCATTGCGGCGGCAAATTGATTTGGGACGGTGATCAATCACATTTCCGCCCTGATCCAGATCGCCCCCCTTTGGGCGCGGATGGCACAGGCATGGTGATGGCCGCAGGGGCTGCCAATGGCATGATGCAGACCGCCAGTGTTTTGGCTGATGCCGCCGCTGCAGGCGCCCGCGCCGCCACAGAGGCAGGGCATAAGATCAAGGGCAAACCCGCCACGGCCCCGCTGCGTGAAGATGCCCCCATGCTGCCCGTCTGGATCATGCCGCAAGGGGCATCGGTGCAGATGAAATCCAAAATGTGGCTGGATTATCAAAACGATGTCAAAGTATCCGATGTGCAACTGGCCGCGCGTGAGGGTTACGAGTCGGTAGAACATACCAAACGCTATACCACATTGGGCATGGCGACCGACCAAGGTAAACTAAGCAATATCAACGGTCTGGCGGTTCTGGCGGGGGCATTGCACAAAGATATTCCCGATGTCGGCACAACCACTTTCCGCCCGCCCTATACGCCCGTCACCTTGGGCGCACTTGCAGGCGAGGCGCGGGGCGAGATTTTTCAACCCCTGCGCAAAACGCCGATGCATGACAATCACATTGCGGCCCATGCCTATATGGAACCCGTTGGC
>CAWUUC010000286.1:0-2893 GCA_963924905.1 uncultured Paracoccaceae bacterium | reverse complement strand
CATGGGGCAGGTGTGTTATTTGGTTGTGCCTCTTTTATCGGTGCAGATTTGGGACGTCACGAACCCGCCTTGGCTGTTTTGCGCCAACACCGCGCGCCACAAGGATTGGAAATTCTGAAAAAGTCCCGGCACGCTTTTGATTTTGCAAGATTATCTGATCAGCCGACCGCAGAGGGGCTGCGCGATGTTCCGCCCTTGTTACGCAGTTATTTGGCGCTGGGTGGATGGGTCAGCGATCACGCGGTGCAAGATTTTGAACTGGACACGCTGCACGTTTTCACAGCTGTGGAAATTGCCAAAATCCCCAGTGCAAGGGCAGCCGCCTTGCGACAATTGGCACAAGATTGCGGGCTGTGATGGAGCAACCCGTGATCCTTCACGCCGCCTTGCCCGTCATCCCATGGATGGATGCGCGATTGGACCGTTTGCCTGGGATCATGCCGCTGGAGGCGGGGGATTGGTTGCGTGTGGATGAGGTCTTTGCCGCGCAAATGGCCTTGCGGCAGGACTTGATCAACGACCGACCACAGGCGGTGCATCAGACCTTGTCAGAGGCGATGGACGCCGCCCACGAATTGCTGAATATGACCTTGGTGCGCTTGTCGCAGATGCCCGCATACCAGATGACAAGCCAGAGCGTGACGCGGCCAGATGGCGTGGTTGTGCCAATTGACCGCAATCAACCGATGCTGACCTTGGGGCGCGTGGTGCAAGAGGATTTGTGCATTTTGCAGCCTCTTGGCGATGAATATAACCTCACTGCGGCGATTTTATGCTTTCCTGCCAGTTGGACCTTGGCGCAAAAGATTGGCCGCCCGATGATGTCCATTCATAGCCCTGTTGCCAGTTACACCCCCGATATTGGCGCAAGGGTGCACCGTCTGTTTGCGGCCATTCGCCCCGAACAAGGGCTGTGGCGGATGAATTATCTGACCTATGCCAGCGCCGATTTGCATCATCCACGGCTGGAAAATGATCCCAGACCGCGTCCCCCCAGTGATCAGAGACATTACTTGCGCGCTGAACGGCAATGTTTGATCCGCCTGCCAAGGACCCGTGCCGTGGTCTTTTCGATCCACACCTATATGATGCGGGTGAAAGATTTATCGCCCGAGGGCCGCGCCAGCCTGCCCGATTAAAACCGCAGCACTAATCCCAGATGCGCGACATCAAAATCGGCCGAGGCTGCATTGGCCTGCCCATTGGAAATATGATAATATCCGCCGTTCAAAGTGACTAAATCGCCCAAGGTTTGCGTGATATCAAAGCCGGTGCGAAATTGAATTAAGTCATTGCTATCATTGTCAACAAAAAGGGCAGGGCCAGTAAAGGCAGTCACTTTTACACCAAAGATGTCCAACCTGCGCCCCAAACCCGCCGAGACAAAGGCCGTTTCATGATCGGACACACCGACGCCATAAACGGGGTTGAACTTGCCCCAAACCACTTGACGTCCAATATGCGAAAAGGTCAGAAAATTTTCCGAACCCGGATCAACCCAAGGCATCACGACCGTGCCAAGACTGAGCGCGCTTTGCGATTGGGGGGCAGAGGTGTCGGCAGGTCCAAAAGCCATCGATAGGCCAATCCCCACCACATAGGCCGCATAGGTTAAACCAAATGGCATCCAAATAAGCCTTTCCAGTCGGTGTATGAAAAAGGGCGCCCAGTCGGGCGCCCTTTTTTAGAAAAATGAACCAGTCTTAGCAAGAGTAATACATCTGATACTCAACTGGATGTGGCGTATGCTCATAGGCGTAAACCTCTTCCCACTTCAGACCCATATAGGCATCCAACTGGCCTTTGGTGAAGACGTCACCAGCCAACAAGAAGTCCATATCTGCTGCCAAGGCCTCAAGTGCCTCGCGCAAGGATCCGCAAACGGTTGGGATTGCGGCCAATTCTTCTGGTGGCAGATCATAAAGATCTTTGTCAGACGCAGGGCCTGGATCGATCTTGTTTTTGATCCCATCAAGGCCCGCCATCAAAAGTGCTGCAAAGGCCAAATAAGGGTTTGCGGCTGGATCAGGGAAGCGTGCCTCAACGCGTTTTGCTTTTGGCGATTCGGTCCATGGAATACGCACACAGCCCGACCGGTTGCGCGCGGAATAGGCGCGCAGAACGGGGGCCTCGAATCCAGGGATCAGGCGCTTATAGCTGTTGGTCGATGGGTTGGTCAGCGCGTTCAGCGCCTTAGCGTGCTTTAGGATACCGCCGATGAAATACAGTGCCTCTTGCGACAGGTCGGCGTATTTATCGCCTGCAAACAAGGGCTTGCCATCTTTCCAGATCGACATATTGACGTGCATCCCCGACCCGTTATCGCCCTTCATAGGCTTGGGCATAAAGGTGACGGTCTTGCCATAGGCGTGGGCCACGTTGTGGATCACATATTTGTATTTTTGGATATTGTCGGCCTGTTCGACCAGACCCCCAAAAATCATGCCCAATTCGTGTTGGCAGGTCGCCACTTCGTGGTGATGCTTGTCAACCTTGATGCCCATACGCTTCATGGTAGACAGCATCTCGCCGCGCAAATCTTGCGCCTCATCAACGGGGTTCACGGGGAAATAGCCGCCCTTGTGACCAGCACGGTGGCCGTAGTTTCCACCCTCGGTCGCAGCGTCCGTGTTCCATGCAGCTGCTTCAGCATCGATTTGATACGATACTTTTTGTGGCGTGACCGAATAGCGCACATCGTCAAAGATGAAAAATTCAGCTTCGGGACCGAAATAAGCAGAATCGCCAATGCCCGATGCCTTCAGATAGGCTTCGGCTTTGGTGGCGATTTGACGCGGGCAACGATCATAGGCCTCGTTTGTATCGGGCTCGACCACGTTGCAATGCACGCAGAGGGTCTTTTCAGCATAGAAGGGGTCCATATAGACCGAAG
>CAWUUC010000285.1:0-3674 GCA_963924905.1 uncultured Paracoccaceae bacterium | reverse complement strand
GCGCATTTGTTGCGCTTTGACTCCGTGCATGGCCGCTTTCCCGCCACCGTGACCACGACCGAGACTTCGATTGATGTCGGGCGCGGGCCAATCCGTGTGACGGCCCTGCGCAACCCCGCCGATCTGCCTTGGGGTGATGTTGATATTGTGATGGAATGCACAGGCATTTTCACCAGCAAAGAAAAATGCGCCGCGCATTTGGAAAATGGATCAAAGCGCGTGCTAATTTCTGCACCTGGCGATGGTGCAGATAAGACCATCGTCTATGGTGTAAACCATAACACATTGACCAAAGATGACATTGTCGTGTCAAACGCGTCTTGCACAACGAATTGTCTGTCACCTGTGGCACAAGTGTTAAACGCAGCCATTGGCATCAATCGCGGATTTATGACGACGATCCACAGCTATACGGGCGATCAACCCACCTTGGACACCATGCATAAGGATTTGTATCGCGGTCGCGCTGCAGCCTTGTCAATGATCCCCACCAGCACGGGCGCAGCCAAGGCTGTGGGTCTGGTTTTGCCAGAGTTAAAGGGCAAATTGGACGGTGTGGCGATCCGCGTGCCAACGCCAAATGTGTCGGTCGTCGATCTGGTATTTGAAGCTGCCCGCCCAACCACGGTGGCAGAAATCAATGACGCTATTCGTGCGGCCGCAAACGGTCCTCTCAAGGGGATTTTGGGGTTCACCGATCAACCCAATGTCAGTGCCGATTTCAACCATGATCCCCATTCGTCGATTTTCCATATGGATCAGACCAAAGTGATGGATGGCACAATGGTGCGGATCCTGTCTTGGTATGACAATGAATGGGGCTTTTCCAATCGGATGGCTGACACGGCGGTTGCGATGGGCAAATTGATCTAGGCGGATGGATTGCGGGGGGCGTTCACCCCCCCCCGCACCCCCCAGAGGATATTTTCAAAGAGAAGAAGACATCAGGCCTGTTCGATTAGCCGTCGATCTTTTTAAGGCCTTCCGCCATCCGCAGCGCCGCCTTGCGGTATTGGGCGGCCGATTTCAAAAGGCGCTCTTCGGCGCTGGCGTCCAAGATGCGGACGATTTTTCCAGGCGCGCCCATCACAAGCGCGTAGTCGGGGATTTCCTTGCCCTCGGTGACCAAGGCCCCTGCCCCGATGATGCAAAATTTGCCGATTCTGGCCCCGTTCATCACGGTGGCATTCATACCAATCAACGTGCCATCGTCGATGGTGCAACCATGCAGCAAGGCTTTGTGGCCGATGGTGCAGTTTTCACCGATTGTCAGCGGATAGCCGATATCCGTGTGCAGCACACAGTTTTCTTGCACATTGCTGCCCGTGCCAACCTTAATCCATTCATTGTCACCTCGCGCAACAGCGCCGAACCACATATTCGCCCCCGCAGCCAGCGCAACCTTCCCGATTAATACGGCAGTTTCAGCGACCCAAGCGGTGGGATCGATCTGTGGGGCAATATCATCCAAGGCGTAAATCATCTATTATCAAACTCTGCATTCAAGGTCCGCACGAAATCAGCAAGATGGGGTTGACGCGCACGGCGCAGACGTTCTGCCTGCAATATCGTGGTTAATTCGTCGAAAGCGGCGTCCAGATCGCGGTTCACGATGACATAATCATATTCTGCCCAATGGCTGATTTCATCGCGGCTTTTTGCCATGCGTGCTGAAATAACCTCTGGGCTGTCTTGATCGCGCCCACGCAGGCGGGCGTCGAGTTCCGCGATAGAGGGCGGCAAAACGAAAATGGAGACAACATCATCGCGCATCTTATGTTTGATTTGCTGCCCCCCCTGCCAATCAATATCAAACAGAATGTCGCGCCCTGCTTGCATTGCCACCTCAACAGGGCCGCGCGGGCTGCCGTAACGATTGCCAAAAACCTCGGCATGTTCCAGCATATCATCCGCAGCAACCATCTTTTCAAACTCTGCGCGCGATTTGAAATAATATTCTCGGCCATCTTGTTCGCCAGAGCGCGGCGCGCGGGTTGTAGCCGAGACGGAAAATCGCAAACTTGTGTCCCACTCCATCAACTTGCGCGCCAAGGTAGATTTGCCTGCCCCTGAAGGCGACGACAAAATCAGCAAGAGGCCGCGACGAGATGTGATTGACATAGGGACCGTCTGTTCTGTTGATGCGTGGCATCTGCCCAATGGCAGCGTAAGGGTCAAGTGCAAAGCGCGCGGCGTTTACCAATCTTTCAGATTTTCCACAAATTAATATATCTTTCGTATAGTATTAAATTCACAAGGTATAGGCTGGTCCCGCCATCACATTTTGGCCGCATTTGGCCATTTTTCTGATCGAAAACAGGATTTGAAAGATGTTTTTTGATTTTCCCAAAGTTGGCAGCACGATGCAAGATGTGCTGGGCGATCCAAGCGCAATTCCATGTTTGAACCAACTGCGCGGGTATTACGATGGGCTGCGCCTGAATGGGGCGCTGCCGCACCGCGACCAGATAGAGCCAAGCGCCTTAGGTGGGATATTGGAAAACACCTTTTTGGTCGAACGTATTGCCAAGGGCATGGGTCGGTTTCGGCTGGCGGGCATGGCAGTGCAGGATGTTTTGGGTATGGAAGCGCGCCATATGCCGTTGACCATTTTGTTTGAACCTGTGGCGCGCGGACAATTGACGCGGGTCTTGGAGCAGGTGTTCACTGGACCGCATATGCTGGACATCACCCTAGAGGCGGAACGTGGGATTGGACGACCGCAACTGGCAGCGCGAATGATTTTGCTGCCCTTGCGCGATGCAAAAGGGGCGTATCATCAGATCATTGGTGGCATTGCCCTATCGGGGAAAATTGGGCGCGCGCCGCGCCGTTTTGGGATCACACGACTGCGCGCAGAAGAATTTGACGTGCCCACCCCCTTTGTTCAGGTGCGACCATTGAGCCTTGGTGCGGCCCTGCCCGATTTCAACAAGGCCGCGCAGATACAAACAAAAAATGCGCCCATGAGAGCGCATTTAAGATTGGTCCATTCGCGCGATTGATCATCGACAAAGGCTGGGGCAAAGGGTTTGCCCCAGCCTTTGTTGTTAGATCGCAACTCTGACGGATTTTGCGCGTTGGGCTGACAATTCTTCGGACACCAAAAACGCCAGTTCCAAGGCTTGGCTGGCATTCAGACGCGGATCACAGGCCGTGTGATATCGGTCAGCCAAATTTTCATCCGACACATCGCGCAAACCGCCTGTGCATTCCGTCACATCTTGACCTGTCATTTCAAAATGCACGCCGCCTGGCACAGTGGCTTCGGCGGAATGAATTTGGAAAAACTCGCGCACTTCGCGCAAAACTGACTCGAAGGGGCGGGTTTTATAACCTGAGGCCGCCTTGATCGTATTGCCATGCATCGGATCGCAAGACCACACGACATTTGCACCCTCTTGTTGAACGGCTTTGATCAGCCGTGGCAGATTATCGCCCACTTTGCCTGCACCAAACCGTGCAATCAGGGTCAAACGCCCCGCTTCATTTTCAGGGTTAAGTTTGGCCATCAATACCTTGAGGTCATCGGCGGTGGTGGTCGGGCCGCATTTCAGCCCAATTGGATTTAACACCCCACGACAGAATTCGACATGGGCCCCATCAGGCTGACGGGTGCGGTCGCCAATCCAGATCATATGACCTGAGCCCGCCACGTTTTGCCCCGTTAAGCT
>CAWUUC010000284.1:0-3019 GCA_963924905.1 uncultured Paracoccaceae bacterium | reverse complement strand
GGGCCGTAATACCGCGCGCCAAATTGCGATCTTGTGCTGCTGCCAAGGCCTCGCGGTTTGCGGGTTGAAATGGGCGGTTCAACCCCAGCGCAGCCTTTAGACCAAGCACCCTAATCAAAGCACTTTCAATGCGCGTCTGCGACAGACGGCCATCCAAAAAGGCGCGGTGCAGGCGGACAAAGTCATCCTCTGGTGCGTCCGAAAACAGGATCAGATCACAGCCGTTTTCAATAATTTCGGGCAAATAGTCATCGCGCCGCGCCCAATCCCCAAGTCCGGCCATCGCGGTCGCATCAGACACAATCACACCATTAAAGCCCAACTCGCCGCGCAAGAGGGTTTCGTTCAATGTCTTATTGATCGAGGCAGGGCGGTATGCCTCGCGCCCAGCGTTCGGGTGATGCTGCGCCATATAGGCAGGAAAGGCGATATGGGCAGACATGACTGACAAGATGCCGTCCGAAATAAGGCTGGCATATAACGCGCCATGCGTTGCGCGCCATTCATCGACCGATAAGGGGTTTACCGTTGTCACCAGATGCTGGTCACGGTCATCATGCCCTTCGCCTGGCCAATGTTTGGCCGTCGCGGCCACCCCATTTTCTTGAAGCGCGTTCATATGTGCTTTGGCATGGCGGGCAATTCGGATTGGATCATCACCATAGCTGCGCGTGGCCACAATCGGGCTGCGAAAAGCCGCGTTGATGTCGATCACAGGTGTAAAGGACCAGTTGATGCCTGCAACACGCGCCTCGCGGGCGATGAGGGCTGAGATTGCAAAAGTGGCGTCTGCGTCGTCCACGGCGGCAAGGGCAAGAGGGTTTGGCACCTCGGTGCCAAAAGGCATACTCATCCGCGAGCCTTCTAGATCGGCACTGACCAGATAGGGCAGGGCCGCGCCCCTATGCAACGCATCCAACATATCCAGATCGTTCGATCCATCGCCCGAAAAAAATCGCGTCACACCCGCAGGGGCAAGATCATGCATTCGCGCCACGGCTGCTGCGTCATTGCCGTGAAAGATATGGACGAACAGATGTTTTATGCGGGCTGCATCATCCATGCCCGCCAATGTCTGACGCACCCATTCGCGGGCGGTTTGATCCAGATGAAAAGGTGCAGGGCTGAGCAAACGATCAACAAGATCAGTCATTTTTACCTTTCATGAACTGCGGGTCAGGAATGGGGAATATTTCGTAAAATTCCGTCCCATGCGCCCAGTTCGAATATGTGCAGATCAGATGCACTAAGAATGCGCGATCCCCCAGATTTAGTCAATTTTTGCCTGATCAGCGCAGGTCGTGATTCGAAATGGGCCGTGCTTGCCAATCCGCGTTCAGACACAGCAAATCACTAAGATCGCGGTGACATGGGCTGGCCAAATCCGGGCGTCCAATCAACCGCGCTGGGGCCGAAATCGCCATGTCCAGCGCGATCTCTGCTGTGACACCCACATTTTTTATCAGTCGCTTTACGCCCTCGGCCATGGTGACATGCGCCCCCGCAAGCGAGCCCTCGGCATTCACCAAACGCCCCTCTTCAAGGTGTAATTCCTGTCCATAAAGGCTGAAACGATCTGACCCGCCAACGGTCGACATCGCATCAGAAACCAAAAACATCCGCCCTGAAACGGGGCGGGCGCGAATGGCAAGGCCAACCATTTCATCGGCTACATGATGCCCGTCACAAATAATGCCCGCATAGGCCGTCGAATTTATGCAGGCCCCCGTCACGCCCGCCGTGCGGTTCAGCATCGGTGACATGGCATTGAACAAATGGGTAAAGCAGCTTGCCCCAGCATCAAGCAATTGGCGCACGTCATTTGCTGTCGCATCGGAATGACCGATGGACACGACAGCGCCACGTGCCACGATCTGGGCCACTTGGTCAGGGCTTGTGGATTCTGGGGCTAGGGTTATTTTCACAAACATCCCCGCCGCGCGCAGTCGTTCGATATGGGCCATGGTGCGCGCCTCAAACGGGCGGACATATTCGGCCTTATGGGTGCCACGCCGCGCCACTGAAATATGTGGACCTTCGATATGCAGACCTAGGATGCCTTTTGTGCCTTGGGCGGCAAGGGCTGCTGCAACTGCGCGATCCAAAACCTCTGGGCTGTCTGTGATGACCGTAGGCAAAATTCCAACGGTGCCAAATCGGCGATGCGCGGCGGCGATACGCGCGATCGTGGCTGCAGATTGATCATTGTTGAACAATGCATCCCCGCCGCCATTCACTTGTAAATCCAAATACCCCGCGCAAAGCGTGCCTGATAATTTGACCACTGTCGCACCCGTTGGAAGGGCCGTGCATAGTGTCATTTCTCCCGTGCGCCCGCCATCAACAGCCAACGCCATGCCCGCCCTAAGGCGCTGCCCGTCAAACAGCGCGTCAGGGGTGATCCAGATTGGGGCTGCAAGGGTTGCGCACATAAGCGGTGTCCTATGACGGTTGAGGCAAAAAGAAATAGGGGCGCAACGCAGATTGCACGCGTGTCAAGGCCAGCGCGCGCGGCAGGCTTTGCGCCAAGCGCCGTGCAGACGCAACCTCTGCTTTTGAAAAATGCGCCAAAACTTCGCTGTCTGACAAAGATAGACTGTCCAGATCGGCAAAAAGTGCAGCAACGGCCGCTTCGGCGCGGGGTTTGGGCCAGTAATAGCGGATTCGGTCTGCAAGGCCGAAATGGCGCTGGGCGTATAGATCGCCAGCTTTTGGATGATAATGACCTCGCCACTGGGTTGGCGCGGTGATCATTTCTGTCTCCATGATATCAGGCAGACTGGGGCCGCGCTGTGCACCCAAATCGGCGCGGATGTCGTTGAGCGCATAAAGTGCCGCGCGCCACGCAAACGTTAGGGCTGGTCCCACCTTTTGAAAGGCAAAGCCCAGTTCCGCAAGACGGGGAAAGACGGCGGGGTCTTGGTAATCTGTTGAATGCGCCTCTAGGCACACAGTGGGCCAATTCTGCAGACCCCCAAGCAATTTAGGATCCCGCGCAAGCGGCAAATGATGGACCTGC
>CAWUUC010000283.1:0-3398 GCA_963924905.1 uncultured Paracoccaceae bacterium | reverse complement strand
GAATTTGATTTTACCTCTGTGGCCAGTGTCGCTGCAGCGATCAAGGCCTTGCGCGCCGCATGAGGCGGGTCGCCATCACCGGCGCGGGCAGCATCAACGCGCTGGGCCATAATGTAGCGGCCACTTATGCCGCTTTGGCCGCAGGCCAAGGGGGTATTGGCCCCCTCGATATGCCTGATTTGGATCGTTTACAGATTAAGATCGGCGCGCAGGTCCGCGACTGGAACCCCGCCGCTCAATTTTCCCAACGCGAAATGTCTTTGCTGGACCCGTTCGCCCAATTCGCAGTTGCCTCGGCGCGCCAAGCGATGGCGCAATCTGGTTTGGTGGTGACAGGTGACTTGGCCAATCGGGCGGGCGTTATTTTGGGCACGGCGGGGGGCGGATTGTCGACGACCAACGACAGTTACCGCGCCGTCTATGCCGAAGGTAAAAACCGCGTCGCCCCTTTTACTGTACCGCGATTGATGGCGAGTGCAGGGGCCAGTCATCTGTCCATGGCATTTAATCTGCGAGGTCCCAGTTTTACCACCGCCTCAGCCTGTGCCTCCTCCAATCACGCGATGGGTCTGGCCTTTCAGATGCTGCGCGGCGGCGCGGCGGATGTCATTTTGACAGGTGGATCAGAGGCGATGTTGAACTTTGGAGGTCTCAAGGCATGGGAGGCCTTGCGTGTCATGTCCCCTGATGGTTGCCGCCCCTTTTGCGCCACCCGCGCGGGAATGGTTCAAGGCGAAGGCGGCGCGGTTTTTGTGTTTGAAGATATGATCCATGCGCGCGCACGCGGTGCCCCCATCTTGGCCGAGGTTTTGGGTTTCGCGATGACCTCAGACGCCGCCGATATCGTCATGCCCAGCCAAGAAGGCGCCGAACGCGCGATGGCAATGGCGATCCAAGATGCAGGGCTTTTGCCGCAAGACGTGGATTATATCAACGCCCATGGCACAGGCACGGCCGCCAATGACCGCATTGAAACCGCCGCAATCCGCAAAGTGTTTGGCAAACACGCCGATCAGCTTTTGGTGTCATCCACCAAATCCATGCATGGTCATTTGATTGGCGGGGCAGGGGCAGTAGAACTGTTGCCGTGTCTTATGGCGCTGAACCAAGGTGTCGTTGCCCCCACCATCGGCTATCAAACGGCTGATCCTGAATGTGATTTGAACATCGTCCCCAATCGCGCAGCGCAGCGCCCCATTCGCGTTGCCATGTCCAACGCATTTGCCTTTGGCGGGATGAATGCAGTGTTGATCTTGGGCCAAGCCTGATTGGTTTGGCCCAACTGCGCGTGATTATGGCGCGACCACCGTTTGCGCGACCGCATTAAATCCCGCGGTGAACCCGTCAAGAGACATTGAGAGATTGACTGATTTATCAGGGGCCGCTGCAGGAACGATCTGAAAAACGACGCCTTTTCCGGCCTTTAGCTTGGCAAGCTCTTCGGCAGTAAATCCTATGCGCGCGACACAGCCATAGGTATTACAAAAAGAAAAAGGATAAACTTTTGCTTCATTGCTATCTATCCTGATGACAACTCCTGACGGAAGGGATGTCTCGAGCGGGGCGACAAACGCAGCCCCCGCTGCCGCCTCGCCCCCAGCAGGCACCCCAAACAGATTAACCTCGGCCACAGGTCCCCCTTGTTCATCGCGTAGCAACTGGAACAACTGGCAAGGATCGGTATCCCGATCGGTTTTCGTGCAACGTGTTTCCCAAGGGGCATTGACGCTGGCCGTATAAACTTGGCCAAGTGTTGCGGTCTCTTTGGTTGGCCGATCCACGGGTGTCGCCTCTTGGGCAAAAGCGGTCTGCGCCGACAGCATCAGCACGCCAACGCGTAGCATCATCTTCATCGCCATGTTCAATGTCTTTCTGTCATTCTGAACGAACTGCGCGGCCAATATCACGCCGATGGGGCCAAGTCAGGGTCTAATCGATCCTTCGTGCCAAAACCTGCCGAAAAGCGATACGATCAAAAGCCGCAACATATGGAAAAGGGCCACCGAAGTGACCCTTTTCTCTTATCTCCCTGCCGGACTGGCCGACTTATGGTCCAAAACTAAGATGCTTTCACAAAGCCGTCAACTCACATTTACTTTGTTTTTCAGTCCTACTTTCTTGCTTTGATGTGATTTTTTTGACCAAACAGAAAAAACCGCGCCTTTTTGGGGCGCGGCAAGTCTGACAGGGAGGAAGTCACATCGAACCTGCCCAGCGGCATTTCGATCTTTTCACCCTAAGGTGGAGTGGTTAACAATCCGTTTCCGAAACGCGCTGCTTTGCGCTAAGCATAGCTCAGATTTGATTTTCAATAGGTGATTCATGTCCGATTTAATTTTTGTGGGCGGCGGTGGGGAAAATTATGGGCTGCCACAAAGCCTGCTTTTGAAATATGGCAACCGACACGGTTTGATTGCGGGGGCAACTGGGACAGGCAAAACAGTCACCCTGCAAATCCTAGCCGAAGGGTTTTCCGACGCGGGCGTTCCCGTCTTTATGGCCGATGTGAAAGGCGATTTGTCGGGGATTGCCGCCTCTGGCTCAGCAGATCATAAATTACATGACCCCTTTATGAAACGCGCGGCCCAAATTGGGTATGATCTGCGGTATGCGGCCTCTCCTGTGGTGTTTTGGGATATGTTTGCCACCCACGGCCATCCAATCCGCGCCACTGTGGCTGAAATGGGACCGCTTTTGCTGTCGCGTCTGTTGGAACTGACCGAAGCGCAAGAGGGTGTCTTGAATGTCGCCTTTCGCCTAGCAGATGAAGAAGAATTACCTCTGTTGGATCTCAAAGATTTGCAGGCGCTGCTGACCTTTATTGCAGATAATGCCAAAGATATCTCTGCGCGATACGGGCTGGTTTCGGGCGCGTCGATCGGGGCGATCCAACGGCGTTTATTGGTATTGGAAAACCAAGGGGCGGCGCAGATGTTTGGCGAACCCGCCTTAGAGCTGGGCGATTTGATGCGCTGTGCGCCCGATGGGCGCGGAATTATTAACTTGCTTGCGGCAGATAAATTGATGCTTTCTCCGCGACTTTATGCCACTTTCTTGCTTTGGTTGTTGTCAGAATTGTTTGAAGAATTGCCCGAAGTCGGCGATCCTGAAAAACCAAAATTGGTGTTCTTCTTTGACGAAGCGCATTTGTTGTTCAACGATGCGCCCAAGGCCTTGGTCGATAAGGTTGAACAAGTTGCCCGCCTGATAAGGTCCAAAGGAGTCGGTATTTATTTCATCACGCAAAATCCCGCCGATGTGCCCGAGGTGATTTTGGGCCAATTGGGCAACCGCGTCCAACACGCCTTGCGCGCCTTTACCGCCAAGGATCAAAAAGATCTCAAACAAGCATCCCAAACATATCGTGCAAACCCCAATTTTAAAACCGAAGACGCGAT
>CAWUUC010000282.1:0-2895 GCA_963924905.1 uncultured Paracoccaceae bacterium | reverse complement strand
CATCACCGAGATTTCCAAAGTCACCGTCCAAAGCCGCGTCGCGTGCATATAAGCCGCCGAGTCAAACGCCCCGTCCTTGTAAAAGGTCAACAGGTTCATCGAGGCGAGATTGCACGCGGTATCATCCAAGAACATATATATTCTGAACATGGGTTCGACCCACGAATTGCGCCATCTTCGGGGCAGGTGTGCCAAGCGTTGACGGTGTCATGAAACTGGATGCCAGGATCAGCGCAAGCCCATGCGGCATGGCCCACTTGGTCCCACAAATCACGCGCCTTTAACGTTTTTGCGGTCTTGCCATCTGTGCGGCGGATCAAAGCCCAATCATCGTCATTTTTAACAGCGGTCAAAAACGCATCCGTCACCCGAACCGAATTGTTCGAATTTTGACCAGATACGGTGACATAAGCCTCAGAGTCCCAATCCACATCATAGGTTGGAAATTCAATGCTGGTGAACCCTTGCTTTGCATATTGCAAAATGCGGTTGGTATAAGTGTCAGGGATCATCGCCTTTTTGGCCGATTTGATCGCCGCTTTCAGCGCGGGGTTTTTGGCAGGATCAACAGAATCCTCTGAGGCACCATCCCATGTGCGGATCGCGGTGAAGATCTCGTTCAGTTTGACCTCGTGCGCCTTGGAGCCTGCAACCAAAGACGCGACCTTTTGCTCTTCAATCACCTTCCAGTTCACGAATTCTTCAACATCGGGGTGATCCATATCGATGATCACCATTTTCGCCGCGCGACGCGTGGTCCCGCCCGATTTGATCGCGCCCGCCGAACGATCCCCAATTTTCAAAAAGCCCATCAAACCTGACGATTTGCCACCACCCGACAGTTTCTCGCCCTCGCCGCGCAAGGACGAAAAATTGGTGCCTGTGCCAGAGCCGTATTTGAACAAGCGCGCTTCACGCACCCAAAGATCCATAATGCCACCATCACCCACGAGATCATCTTTGACCGATTGGATAAAGCAAGCATGGGGTTGGGGGTGTTCATAGGCGGAGGTCGATTTGGTCAATGTGCCAGTGGCATAATCGACATAGTAATGCCCCTGCGATGGGCCATCAATGCCGTAAGCCCAGTGAAGACCCGTGTTAAACCATTGTGGGCTGTTTGGCGCAGCCATCTGGCGCGCAAGCATAAAGCGCATCTCGTCATAATAGGCGCGCGCATCAGATTCGGTGCTGAAATAGCCCCCCTTCCAACCCCAATAGGCCCAAGCGCGTGCCAAACGGTCAAACACTTGTTTGGCACTGGTCTCGCCGACCTTGCGCGCCTCTAGCGGCAACTTTGAAAGCGCGTCTTCATCAGGGACAGAGCGCCACAAAAACTCTGGCACGCCCTTTTCTTTGACGCGCTTTAGCGCCGCAGGAATACCCGCCTTGCGGAAATATTTTTGCGCCAAAACATCCGAAGCCACTTGGCTAAAGCCGACAGGCACCTCGACACTGTCATTGCGAAACACAATCGTGCCATCTGGGTTGCGGATTTCGGAAACCGTCGTGGTAAAATCGATCGCCCCATAGGCGCCAGTGGTGTCCGTGGTGAAACTGCGTTCGATCTTCATATCTTGTCCCTATCCGCTATGACGGGCTTTACGCCCCTATTTTCCAATGATTTCGGGACACAAAACCATCGTCACGGCAAAATGAATTGCTCAGATGACGACAAGATTTAAACAATACTGCCCCGCACCCTGCCCCCTACATTTGGTGTAAGGGTGGGTCACGGCGTCAACATGAGGGATAAACGTGACAGGTTCAAACGTTTTTTTTACCCTCGATACTAGATTTTGTGCTTGACGCCTATTTGCAATCTACGCCTAGCGATCACATCTTAGGGTTGCATCCCCGATTTCAATTCGGCAATTGTGAATGATCCGGCACATTTATCCAAAGAAAGTCATAATTTGGATGAAGTTGGATTGCGATATGGGGCGCAAAACTGATTCTAATTGCGGCGATTGATCATCATAATTCCCGTGCCAATCATCGCCGCCGAAATCAATATCTGGGGTGATATCGTCTCTTGATATGCCATATATCCAATCAGTATCGAAAAGATGGGTGTTAAAAACGAAAAGCTAGTTACAGTCGCAGAAGGATAGGCAGACAGCAGAAAAAGCCATAAAATAAAGCCTCCTGTGACGACAACGCTGGCTTGGAACAAGAGCCAGACCCAATGGATCGGTTCGATCTCGCGGATCACGGGGCCGAACATTGGCGAGACCAGCAAAAGAATCACCGCCGACACTAAAACCATCCAAAAAAGTTGCACTTCGGGTCCGGCCACGCGTAAATTTGTGGCGCGCGCCAAATAGGCCGTGCCCGCCCATCCCATTGCGCCCATCAGCGCGCAAAGATCGCCCAAAAGACTGCCATGGCCCGCCGAATCGCGCGTCAAAATCGCCAAAGCAGTCCCGCAAAAGGCGAGGATCAGCCCCACCCCGCGCAACAGGTTTAACCGTTCATTGGGCAGGCCAAAATGTGCCAAAATCGCGAACCAAACCGGCATCGAATAAAAGATGATCGCAGCGCGGCTGACCGATGTCAGATCAAGGGCCACGAAGAGGCCCAAAAACTCGATTGAAAAGACCACCCCGATGGCAAGCCCTGCCCCCAGATCTGCCCTGATCACCCGCCCCCACAAGCCGCGATACCCCAGCCAAAGCCCCACAAATAGCACCGCCAAGGCCGAACGCAGCCCCGCAAAGAACACCGGCTGCAACCCGTTCGTGGTTTCTTTGATGATCATTTGATTGACCGAAAACAGCAATGTGACCGCCAAGATCGCGCCCAAGCCAAATATATCAAGCCGATCTTTGCGCATTGTCACCCCCAATTTTCGGGCACAGTCGGCGCGCCAAGGGGGGCTGTCAACCCTGCGGA
>CAWUUC010000281.1:0-3421 GCA_963924905.1 uncultured Paracoccaceae bacterium | reverse complement strand
GTCGTAGAGGACGAAGAATAGCCCCTTGCGAGCATCCTAGCCCAAAGCTAGCTTGACCCAAAAAGCAAGGACATGACATGCCAAGGCCGCCCCGCGCGTTGCGCTTTTTCGCACGCCTGACTGTCACGCAAAAAGGCATCTTTTTCATCACCATTGCCATGTTCTTTTTTGCGGCAATGGATGCAGTGGCCAAGGGATTGGTGGCAAACTACCCCGTTTTTCAAGTTGTTTGGGCGCGCAATCTGTTTCAAACCTTGGCGGTTTTGGTGTTGATTTTGCCCTTTGGCGGACTGTCGAATTTGAAAACGAAACACCCGATCAATCATTTGATCCGCGCTATGTTTCAAATTGCGACGATTTCACTGTTTTTCGCCTCGTTGGTCTATATCAGCCTGACCGAGGCGGCGGCGTTGGCCGATACGAGCCCCCTGTTTATCACCCTTGGGGCGGCCTTATTCTTGGGCGAGAAATTAACCCGAGCGCGGATCATCGCGCTGATGGCGGCGGCCATCGGGGCGCTGATCATTTTGCGCCCTGGGATGGGGGTGCTGACGCCGGGAGCCGTTTTGGCCTTGGGTTGTGCAGTGGCCTATGCGGGAAATGTTTTGATGACGCGCAAGATTGGCCAACATGAAATGGCGTGGACATCGATGTTTTATGGCGCGCTGTTTGGCACTTTGATCACAATGTCGTTTTTGCCGCTGATCTGGCAGCCGATCCGATCGGCGGATATTCCCCAGTTTTTGGCGCTTGGGGCCTTGGGAACTGTGGCGCAATGGGCGGTGATCCGCGCCTTTTCTATCAGCGAAGCAGGGGCAATTGCCCCTTTTGGGTATTTGGGCATCCTTTTTGCCACGTTTTGGGGATGGACACTTTTTGGCAGTCTGCCGGATGTTGCCACGGTGTTGGGTGCGCTTGTTATCATCGGGGCAGGGCTTTATGTATGGCGGGAAGATCAGTCTTTGACCCGCAACCCCACGCCTGTGAAAGCCGATAAAATCTAAATGCCAGTGTCTGAACAGCGATCCTATGTGACAGATTTCGTGCAAAACCTATTTTTGCGCGGTCTAATCATGGCAATCAAAGTCATTCCCTATCGCTGGCGCATCCCTTTGATGGGATGGATCGTTGCGCGCATTATCGGGCCGATTGCGGGTTATAATTTGCGAGTCAAAAACAATTTGGCTCTGATTTTCCCGGATATGCCCCAATCAGAGGTGCGGCGATTGATGTATGCAGTCCCCAATAATGTGGGGCGCACCTTGATGGAGGTGTATTCAGGCAACGAATTTAAGGATTTTGTGGCAAAAACCCCCATCCAAGGCACTGGCATGAGCGCCATTTTGGCGGCGCAAGCGCGGGGGCAAGGTGTGATTTTGGCATCGGGGCATTACGGCAATTATGATGTGCCGCGTGCGGTTCTATCGGCCCAAGGCCATTCGGTTGGTGCGCTTTATCAGCCGTTTACCAACCCGCTGTTTGATCACCATTACCGCAAAACCATCACCGAAATTGGTGCCCCAATTTTTCCTCGCGGGCGCAAAGGCCTTGGCGATATGGTCAAACATCTGCGCGGGGGTGGAATTTTGGGATTGCTGCATGATCAAGCGATGGGCCATGGCGCGCGGCTGAATTACTTTGGCAAAAAGGCCAGAACGGCAACATCGGCGGCAGAATTGGCGATCCGTTACAACTGTCTTCTGATCCCCGTGTACGGCGTGCGCCGCAGCGATGGGATCAATTTTGATTTGGTGATCGAAGATCCGATTCCCCACACAGAACCGCTTCAAATGTCACAGGCCCTTAACGACAGCCTAGAGGCAATGGCGCGCGCGCATATGGATCAATGGTTTTGGATTCATCGCCGCTGGCGGTGATTATTTCAACACCGCAGCAGCCAAAATCGCACTCGGCCCTTTGCGCTGTAAAATCACAACAATCGGCGCATCGCCCGTCGCGCGGGTCGTCAATTCGAGTGGGCTTTTGCCTGACCATTGGCCCACATTCTCCCATGAGGTGACGATATTATGATAGGAAATGGCCTGCCCGCGATTTTCGCCACGCTCAATTTGAACGGTCGATTTTGGATGATAGCGCACCAAATCCACCATGATGCCAGCAGGCAACGGTTGATTGGCGCGCGCTTGGATCAACACTTGGTCGCCTTGGCGCGTCAAGGTCAGGGCGACATCACTTTTGCTCGCGGCGATATTTGATTTTGCCTCGGCGGCATTATGGCCTTTGATGCGCGCATTGCCTGCGATGATCATTTGCGGGGTGTAGACCATTTTATCATCAATAAAGGCGGCATAACTGCGTTGGCGCGCCGAGAATTTCTTTTGTGCAAATGTATCTTTCCAGCCAATATAATCCCAATAATCGACGTGTAACGCCAAGGGGATGACATTGGCCGATTTGGTCAGATCTGCCAAAAAGGCATCTGCAGGCGGGCAAGACGAGCAGCCTTGAGATGTAAACAGTTCCACCAAAACACCTTGGGTGGATTGGGCCATCGCCATAAAGGGGGTCCCCATCGCGAAGATGACGCTGCAAAGTAAATTGGTTTTCATGATCTGTCCCTTTTGCCTTCGGTAGGTCTTAAACCGATCTTGAGCAAAGCGCCAATCAAGGTTTTGCGAGGTTTTGCCGCCCTTTTTGTGACTATGCGTGATTGCGAACAATTCTGTGCATTTATCCGCTGGATTTTCGGCATACAATTGCATACAATATACCAAACCCGCTTGCGATAGGCCGAAACCTGCGGCATATCATCCATAACCCAAATCAGGAGGCATTATGACCGTCATCGTTGGACAAGACAGCGCCAAAACGCGCAAAACATTGACCGCAGGCGGCCTGACCGTCAGCTATTATTCGATCCCTGCCGCCGAAGCCGCAGGTTTGGGCGAATTCGGCCGCCTGCCCGCAGCGCTTAAGGTCGTGCTGGAAAATATGTTGCGGTTTGAAGATGGCAAAACCGTATCGGTTGATGACATCAAAGCGTTTTCTGATTGGGGCAAGATGGCGGGTAAAAACCCACGCGAGATTGCTTACCGCCCTGCCCGCGTTTTGATGCAGGATTTCACCGGCGTGCCTGCCGTGGTCGATTTGGCCGCGATGCGCGACGGGATCAAGGGTTTGGGCGGCAACGCACAGGCGATCAACCCGCTGGCCCCTGTCGATCTGGTGATTGACCATTCGGTGATGATTGACGAATTTGGCACACCTCGCGCCTTTCAGGCCAATGTGGACCGCGAATATGAACGCAATATGGAACGCTATGTCTTCCTGAAATGGGGCCAAAACGCGTTTAACAATTTCCGCGTTGTCCCCCCAGGTACAGGGATTTGCCATCAGGTCAATCTGGAATATCTGGCCCAAACGGTCTGGATGGACAAAGATCAACATGGCCAACAGGTCG
>CAWUUC010000280.1:0-3033 GCA_963924905.1 uncultured Paracoccaceae bacterium | reverse complement strand
TCACCAATGTGTTGCCACTGGGGAGCAATTCGACAGATTCGAACAACCCCGAATCCGTGATGCGTTGGAAGGCATCATTCAAGGCGGCGGCAGAAAGGGTCGCACCTTGGGGGACCTGGGCGAATTTCAAGATAGAGGCTGCATCGACATTCGCATTGCCTTCAATCTTGATTGATTGAAAAGAAAAGTCCTGCGCCCAGATCGGCGCTATGCACAGGGCCGAGGCCCCCGAAAACGCTGCCACAAAAACACTGGCGCGCAAATTTCCCATCAAACTGTTTGATCTTGGCAATTTTGAATTGAATGTTCTTTGCATATCGACCCCATTTGCCATCATCTTTGCGGATAACTACGCGCAAATTGCGCCAATGTCAAAAGGCAGACGGTATTTTTAGTGGCTTAGATGCCGATGCCGTCCAAGACGTTAAAACGTTAAAATTAATGCCTAGGTGCAGGTCAAATCATTGCCAAGGGCAAAGATGGTCAGCCCAATGATCATCGCCAAACCGAGGGTCACGGCGACATTCAAGATGCGGGGGTTGGGCTTGCGTTTTGTGATCGCCTCATAGGCAAAAAACACCAAATGCCCGCCGTCCAAAACAGGGATTGGAAACAGGTTTAACAGACCAATACCCAAGGACACCACCGCCAACATGGACACAAATGTTTCAACACCACTGCGGGCCGCATCCCCCATGGCCCCCGCCAAGCCGACAGGGCCAGACAGATTGCAACTGCTGATATCGCCACGGATCAAATGGGCCATCCCCGACAGGCTGCCCGACAAAACCGCCCAAACTTGGCGCCCTGCCATTGTCACCGCCTCTAGGGGGCCAGCGGCGCGCATTTGGGGTTCAAACAACATTCCAGATGATAGACCAACCAGCCAACGGGTTTCAAATCCACCCTCTGCGGTGGGCAAATCGCGCCGATTGGGCGTTAAAGTCAAAGCAATTTCTTGACCCTCCCGCCAGATCAACAAATCCAGTGGCGCGCCCCCCGATTTTTCAACAATGGGGGGCAATTGGGCAAATTTCGTCACGGGCTGCCCATTGATCGATAAAATAACATCCCCCTCGCGAATGCCTGCATCCATCGCGGCATTCTTTGGGTAAACCGCGCCGACGCGCGCGGGCAAAGGTTGTGATGCCGTGACCAAAACTTCGCTGCCATTTCGCGCCACCAAATAGGTGGCCGTTTCTGCATCGGGTAAGTCTGCTGCAACTTGCATGAATTGGGCAAAATCAGGTGTCGCAATCCCGTCAATGGATAGGATCACATCATCGGTTTGCAGACCTTGGACGATGGGCATGGGATGCATCGTGCCAACGACAGGCTTTTCTTGGGGCAATCCACCCACCAAAATAATGCCGACAAAGATCACAAAAGCCAAGATGAAGTTGGCGATGGGGCCAGCGGCTACGGTCGCTGTGCGGGCCCAAAGGGGGGCCCCTTCCATCGTGGCGCGCACCTCGGCAGGAGAGAGCCCGCGCAGATCGCCAGATCGTGCGGACGCCGCGTCACGATCCCCCTTGAATTTCACAAATCCGCCCAACGGAATGGCCGCCAGTTGCCACCGCGTGCCGCGCCGATCGATGAACGAGCCCAAAACGGGGCCAAATCCCACCGAGAACACATCCGCCCCAATGCCCGACCAGCGCCCCACAATGTAATGGCCATATTCATGGACCGCGACGATGATCCCCAAGGCAATCACAAAAGACGCGATTGTCCAAACAAATCCGCCAAAATCCGCCAAGAGTGTTGTGATATCCACGCGCTATCTGCCTTGTCTTATGTGCTGCGCGCATTCTAGGGCGCGCCGTCTTGTCAAATGGTCAATCTCAAGCACAGTCTCAAGGCTTGGCGGGGGATTATTCATCACAATCTCGCCAGAGAGCCGCGACAAAGTCGCCTCAACCACCGCAGACATATCCATAAACCCAATCTGACCCGCTAAGAACTGATCCAAAGCAACCTCTTTGGCGGCCGTAAAGACGCCCCCCGCAGCGCCCCGAAGGGTCATCACCTCGCGGCAGATCCGCAAAGCGGGAAAGCGGGCCAGATCGGGCGTGGTAAAGGTCAGATTGCCAATCGCCGCCAAATCAAGCCGCGCGACGGGCAAGGCGGCACGGTCAGGATAATGAAGTGCATAGCCAATCGCATGGCGCATATCGGGCGCACCCAGATGGGCCATCACCGCGCCATCGAAAAAACCCACCATTGCATGGACGATGGATTGCGGATGCTGCAACACCTCTATTTGATCAGGGTTCAGGCCAAAAAACTCTCTGGCTTCAATGACTTCCATTGCCTTGTTAAACATTGAGGCGGAATCGATGGTGATCCTTTGCCCCATGGACCAATTGGGATGCAATGACGCCTCGGCCACGCTGGCGCTGGCCAGTTTTTCCATCGGCCAATCGCGCAGCGCGCCCCCAGAGGCGGAGATGATCACCCGTTCCACCCTTGCGACATCTTCGCCGCGCAAGGCCTGAAAAATGGCCGAATGTTCAGAATCGACAGGCAAAATCTGGGTCTTGTGACGGGCGGCCTGCGCCATCAGGATTTGGCCTGCCGAAACGAGGCTTTCTTTATTGGCAAGGGCCAAGGTTGTCGTATGGGCAAGCGCGGTAAAACTGGGCGCAAGTCCTGCATTGCCAACGATTGCGCTGATGACCAGATCTGTGGGCCGCATGGCCGCCTCTAGAATGGCGTTGGTGCCCGCTGCAACTGCAATCCCGCTGCCCAAAAGGGCTTGGCGCAAGGCATCCAGACAGTCCTCATAGGCAGTGACGGCGATTTCAGCACGCAAATGCCGCGCCATCCGCGCCAATTCAGCAATGTTGCGCCCCCCCGTCAGGGCCACCGTGTGATAAGAGCCCAGATCCCGTGCAATCAAATCAAAACTTGATGCCCCGACCGAACCTGTCACCCCGAAAATCGAAATCCGCCGCATCGGTCAAATCCCAAGTGGCATGATTAAACTGATCAAAATCACCGCCACCGTTGCCCCCACAACCGCATCAAAGC
>CAWUUC010000279.1:0-3183 GCA_963924905.1 uncultured Paracoccaceae bacterium | reverse complement strand
GGTCGATTGGATGATATACATATCCTCGCCGCGCACATTCTCATAGACTTCTACGAAAATCTCTTGGTCGTTAAAACGCTCAACCCGCGCATCAACCAGACCCACTTGCATCCCACGATGCATTGACATCCGCCGCGCGATGGATGTCGCAAGCGGCAAGTTAGCGTTGCCAGAAATCAGTTTGGGTTCGGTGATCGCCATGGGGGCCTCCATTGATGCGATGCGCAGATTCGGCGCGTTGACACCGCTTAACACTGGGCTAAGGTCTTGGAAACAGGGCGAAGGACTGTAACAGCAAAATGACGGATATAGAGTGCTATTTTTCGGTTATGTCGCCATATTGCTATCTGGCCATGGGACGATTGGCGCAGATTGCAGGGAAAAGGGGCGCTGGTGTCCATTATCACCCGCTGCATTTCGGCAGTTTGGCTGCCCGAATGGGGGGCGCCGTTATGACCGATGCTAGTGGTCCACGTAAGATTTGGTATGCTCAAGATTTGGCGCGCCAAGCGGCCAAAGCGGGCCTACAGCTGCGCCTTTCGCCTGCCTTTTGGCCCGCCAATTCTGCCCCTGCCTCATATGCGATTATCTCGGCGCAGCGGGCCGGGGGCGGGGACTTACATGGGTTGGTGCAGGGGTTTTGCCGCGCCGTCTGGGCCGAAGATCGTAATATCTCCGACGATGAGGTCGTGCGCGAAATCATGGCCGCGCATGGGTTTGACCCCGCGATTGCGGATCGCGGAATGTTTACGGCGGCCGAGGTTTATTCAGACAATTTAGAACAAGCCGCTGCCAAGGGTGTCTTTGGTGTCCCTTTTATGATTGTGGGGATGGATCGATTTTGGGGCCAAGACCGTTTGGATGATCTGGATCACCATTTGGCGCAAATCTGATGCGTCAGGTTTTGGCGCTGCATCCATCTTTGGCGCATGGCGGGGCCTTTGCAGGGTTGGATTTGCCTGATTGGGATATCATCGCACCTGATATGATTGGTCACGGCAAGGCGCGCGATTGGGACGGGCGAGGCGATTTACACAATCTTTGCACGCGCGATGCCATTGATGCGGCAATGGGACTAGCCAAAACGGGGCCGATTGACATCATTGGCCATTCTTTTGGCGCGACGATTGCGTTGCGGATTGCGTTGGAACGGCCTGAATTGCTGCGCAGCATTATTTTAATAGAGCCCGTTCTTTTTGCCGCCGCGCGCGCGGATGAAGCGCCGGAATATAAAGATTACATGCGCGATCACGTCTATTTTGACACATTGCTGCGCAGCGAAAACGCTTTGGCAGCAGCGCAGCATTTCCAATCGATCTGGGGCGATGGTCGTGATTTTTCCAGCGCGCCGAAATCCGTGCAAAATTACATAACCAAACGTATCTTTTTGATCGCGGCGCAAACGCAAGCCCTGCATAATGATACTGCGGGGATCATGGGATATTTGCGGCTGGAGTCGTTAGGAATGCCTGTCTTGATGATCCAAGGGTCTGACAGCCCACCGATCATCGGGGCAATTATGCGGTCGCTGACGGTGCGCCTGCCCAATGTGCAAGAGATCACCATCCAAGGTGCAAAACATATGGTGCCGATCACCCATCCAAAAGCGACCTCACAGGCGATTTTGCAGTTCTTGCAAGGCCTGCCTGCAGACTGAGTATGATTTGCGACGTTTCTTTCCGATCGGAAACATCCAAAGGCGAAAATCAGTCCGATCATGTCGTAAATCCACTGCGAAGCCCGTGATATGCGCGCTAACAAGTCGCTAACTGAACAGTTTTCGCCAAGGGAGCGTAGAATGGCCGTCAAGACCGACATTGAAATTGCACGCGAAGCATCCAAAAAGCCAATTATGGACATTGGGGCCAAGCTGGGCATCGCAGCCGAGCATTTGCTGCCTTATGGTCATGACAAGGCCAAAGTGAGCCAAGAGTTTATCAAATCTTTGGCGGGCCGTCCTGATGGTAAGCTGATTTTGGTTACGGCCATCAACCCAACCCCTGCGGGCGAGGGCAAGACCACGACGACCGTGGGTCTGGGTGACGGTCTGAACCGCATCGGTAAAAAGGCGGTGGTCTGTATCCGTGAGGCGTCCTTGGGCCCGAATTTTGGCATGAAAGGCGGTGCGGCAGGGGGCGGCTATGCCCAAGTCGTGCCGATGGAGGAAATGAACCTGCATTTCACCGGTGATTTTCATGCGATCACATCCGCGCACAATCTGCTGTCGGCGATGATTGATAACCATATTTATTGGGGCAATGAGTTGGATATCGACGAGCGCCGCATTGTGTGGCGTCGTGTGATGGATATGAACGACCGCGCCTTGCGTGATATCGTGGTATCTTTGGGGGGGGTGTCAAACGGCTTTCCCCGCCAGACTGGTTTTGACATCACGGTGGCATCTGAAGTGATGGCGATTTTGTGCCTTTCTAATGATTTGGAAGATTTGCAAAAACGTTTGGGCGATATTGTTGTGGCCTATACCCGCGCCAAGACCCCGATCTATGCGCGTGATATCAAAGCAGATGGCGCGATGACGGTGCTGCTGAAGGATGCGATGCAGCCGAACCTTGTACAGACCTTGGAAAACAACCCCGCTTTCGTGCATGGCGGCCCGTTTGCCAATATCGCACATGGCTGTAACAGCGTGATTGCCACCAAAACTGCGCTAAAGCTGGGTGAATATGTGGTGACTGAGGCGGGCTTTGGCGCCGATCTGGGCGCGGAAAAGTTCTTTGACATCAAATGCCGCAAAGCTGGTCTAAAACCATCGGCGGCGGTGATCGTGGCGACGGTGCGCGCGATGAAAATGAATGGCGGGGTGGCCAAGGCAGATTTGGGCGCAGAAAATGTGGATGCTGTTAAAAAAGGCTGTCCCAACTTGGGGCGTCACATTGGCAACGTGAAATCCTTTGGTGTGCCTGTCGTGGTTGCGATCAACCACTTTTTCAGCGACACCGATGCCGAGATCCAGGCAGTCAAAGACTATGTCGCAGGTCAAGGTGCCGAGGCGATTTTGTGCAAACATTGGGCGCACGGATCGGCTGGTATTGAGGATTTGGCGCATAAAGTCGTTCAAATGGCAGAATCGGGCGCGGCGAATTTTGCGCCGCTCTATCCTGATGAGATGCCCTTGTTCCAAAAACTGGAAACCATCGCCAAGCGGATTTATCATGCCGATGC
>CAWUUC010000278.1:0-3083 GCA_963924905.1 uncultured Paracoccaceae bacterium | reverse complement strand
CCCATGCCCAAGCGTGACTTTTGGAAAAATCCAACATCATACCGCCATAGACCGCCGAGACGGGGTTTTGCGCGGGGTCCGTCCAATGCAAATACATCGCCTGATAATAGGCCAATTGCATCAAATCATCACGCCGATCGTTAGAATACTTCGGGGCGCCAGATTCGGATGATTTTGGATCTAAGAATTTGTTCGGCTGATTGGCGCCCTTATCAATGGCAGCACAACCATATTCGGTAAATCGAAACGGCTTAGAGGCGGGCATCCAAGCGGTCGGCGCGGCCGCGCGCACCCCATTGATCCGATTGTGATGGAAGTTTTGCCACCAGCCGCGCAAATCTTTGTATCGAAACACCCATTCCTCGCCCCAATCACCATCCACAATCGGCTGGCGTTGTTGCGCGGCCTCGCCCTCGGGACTGGCATAGAACCAATCAAATCCTTCGCCACCGGCAATATTGCCGCGCAAGTAATCCAGATTATAAAGACTGCCAAAATGGGCATCGACATGGTCATTGCCATCGCGCCAATCGGCCAATGGCATATAATTATCAATACCGATGTAATCGATATTGCTATCGCCCCACAAAGGATCAAGGTGGAAATAGACGTTGTTTTCGATGTGATAGCCGAAATATTCCGACCAATCCGCTGCATAGCTGATCTTGCAATTTGGCCCCAAAATCGCGCGCACTTCGGCTGCGAGAGTTCGCAGGCGCGTGACGGCGGGAAAGCTGTGGTTGGCGCCGCGCAATTGGGTGATGCCGCGCAGCTCTGACCCGATGCAAAAACTTTCGACCCCACCAGCCGCGGCACAAAGATGTGCATAATGCAAAATGAACCGCCGATAGCGCCACTGATTGGGTCCACTATAACTGACGCCCACAGAATTATGGGAAAATTGCGATGGGCTGGCTGTACCAAAAAAGGCGTCCAAATCTGCAGTGGCTTGGGCTGTGGCATCATGGCTGCCTGCCATACTGGGGGCCAGATTGCCCGTAATACGCCCGCGCCATGGCAAAGCCGCCTGTTCTGATCCGCCATAGGGGTCTGGCAACCCATTCCCCGCCAATTGATCCATCAAGATAAACGGATAAAAGGTGACCGCATTTCCCGCCGATTTCAGCGCCTTGATGGCCTCAATGACGGATTGATCGGTGGGGGTTCCGCCGTAAACGGGGCGATTGTTCAGCCGTGCGACGCCCAGAGCGTTGGCGCGGCTTAATCCGCTGACCATCCATGGCATCGCCGCGCCATCAAATTGATTTTGCTCCACTTTGGGGCGCAAGGTGCAATTGGCACAGCGCAGATCATCGCCAAACCACGACACCACTAAGGCCACCGATTGGCTGTTTGGCAGTTCCGCCGATAAATCTTGCAAAGCGGTCACAAAATCAGTTTGACCAGAGATGGTGTTTTTATTGGCAGTGCGCCGATTTGCGGGGCCGTAAACATAATGCACAGGGGTGGTGGCCAGCGCATATTCCCCCGTTCCTGGGATCATCGCAACGCCGGGAATAATTTGTGAAAAATCTGGATACTCGCTGTTTTGCGCGGGGCGGATCACCTCAAACGACAATTGCGGCACGCGATTGCCAAAGGGGGCCAGCCCCATATCTTCGATCACCACATAAGCGATGCCGCGATAGGCAGGCACATTTCCTGCCCCTTCGACCGCCTCTATGCGCGGGTCGGGCAATTGGGTTGGGGTACCTGTGTAAACCCGCAGGTTCAAACTGTCGGGCGAAATTTCATTGCCATCAGCCCAAATACGCCCCACCCGCAAAATCGGCCCTTCGCAAAGCGCCACCGCGAGCGAGATTGAATAGCTATAGCTGTTGATGGTTTGAGTTGGGCTGGCGGGGCGGCCTTTTCCACCCCCCGAAGTGCCAACAGTGGTCGTTTCCACCGTTTCCAAAAACCGTGTCGACCAAATCACCTGCCCCGCCACACGTTGACGGCCCCAAAGCCGCGCGATCGGGGTCCCTTCAGAGGCAGTCATCACGCGCAAGCGGTCGATGCGGCCTTGATCAACCGCCTCTGATCCCGCGCCGATCACCCGCTGATCAAAAATTCTGCGGTCAATCGCTTGGCCAATGGTGGCCCCAACCGCGCGGCCAATCACCGCCCCCGACAGGCCCAAAACCGTGCCGCCAAAGCCCGATCCAATCGCCGCGCCTGCCGCTGATAGTAACAAAGTGGCCATATCAAACTCCTGTAGGAAAACGATAGCGCGCAACAATTTTGCGCCGCCATGCATCGGTCAGCGCATTTTCCAGCACGCCATGACCGAAATAGGCATGGATAAAACTGGGAACCACCACCTCGCCTTGGATGCCAAGATGTTTGGCCACGGCACCAGTTCGCATCCGAAACAGCAAAACATCGCCCACAGAGGCGTCGTTCATATCTTTGGCAATCAGAAATTGGTCTGCAGCCGCCCAAAGGTCTTCGCGACCATGGGCTTCGGACCAATCTTGGCTATAGGGGGGAATTGTTGCGGGTTCCGCGCCATAGATTTCGCGCCAAACCCCGCGCAATAGCCCCAAACAATCCGTACCCGCGCCTTTGGCAGATGCTTGATGCACATATGGGGTGCCGATCCAGCCACGGGCGGCTTGTGCGATATGGATCATTTGAACAAGCTCCCCCCGTCTTTGATCTGCAACACATTGGGATAGCTGATCTGCCAATCATCCCCGGGCAGGAAGGGAAAGCCCTGAAAATTGCGCAGGTTATTAAATTTCGATTTGCAGGTGGCGTGATGACGATCACAGCCCGCCTCTAGGGTGATTTCATCGCCAACAGCCAATGGCAGGGCAAAATCCTGCCAAAGATCAATCACGCGACCCGTTTCGCGCGCCCGATCGCGTTTGACCATAGACACCAACCCCGCAGCGGCCCCCGATGTCACAACAACACGGCCCAGATCAAACCACCCATCAGGTCGCGTGCTGGTCCCCGTCAGGATCAAACCATCCTTGATCTGCGCCAAAACCATTTGGGCCCGAAACCCCACGCCTGTCAGATCAACACCACAGGTTTTATCGCCCAAAACAGCTGAACACCCGCGTTGATAAACC
>CAWUUC010000277.1:0-4147 GCA_963924905.1 uncultured Paracoccaceae bacterium | reverse complement strand
TGATAGATGGGTTTTTTGCATTTGGGCGATGAAAAAGCAAAACTTCCCCACCTTTAAGCTCGACTTTGTTCAAGTAACTTTTGCTCACAACTCAACCTGTGCTTGTACCGGTTTCTTGTAAACAAAGTGTAAGCTAGGCCTGTGTTTGCTGTCTATCTTTCTTATTTGTCAAACATTTGTAACTGCCAAAAATGAAAAAGCGCCACAAAATTGTGACGCTTTTTCAATATGTTAGCTGTAATTACAGCAGGTTCCAGCTTAACGCTTAGAGAACTGGAAGCTCTTACGCGCTTTGGCCTTGCCGTATTTCTTACGTTCCACAACGCGGCTGTCGCGGGTCAAGAAGCCAGCAGCCTTTAGGGCGCCGCGCAGGGCGGGTTCGTAAAGCTGCAAGGCTTTGGAAACGCCGTGTTTGACTGCGCCTGCTTGGCCTGACAAACCGCCGCCTTTGACCGTTGCCATTACGTCGAATTGACCTTCGACATTTGCCACGGTGAAAGGTTGACGCAGGATCATTTGCAGCACGGGGCGGGCGAAATAGGCTGCCATTTCCTTGCCGTTCACAACCACTTTGCCCGAACCTGTCTTGATCCAGACGCGTGCGATTGCGTTTTTACGCTTGCCCGTTGCATAGGCACGGCCCAAAGCGTCGCGCACAGGGGTGCGGGCCACAGCGGCAGCCATGGGTGCTGCTGCACCCCCAACGGCCGATTTCAGATCGTCAAGAGATTTGATGTCGGACATTATGCGCTCCGCGTGTTCTTCGGGTTCAACGATGCAACATCGAGAACGGTGGGCTGCTGGGCTTCGTGAGGATGCGCAGCACCTGCATAAACGCGCAGGTTGGTCATCTGAACACGGCCAAGACGGTTGCGGGTGATCATACGCTCAACAGCTTTGATCACAACGCGCTCTGGGTGTGCACCGTCCAAGATTTGCTTGGCTGTGCGCTGCTTGATGCCACCTGGGTGACCCGTATGCCAGTAATAAATCTTGTCGTTGCGCTTGTTGCCGGTCATCTGCACCTTATCGGCGTTGATGATGATAACATTGTCACCCATGTCCATATGGGGGGTGAAAGTCGGCTTGTTTTTGCCGCGCAGGATATTTGCCACGAGTGTCGCAAGACGTCCCAGAACGATGCCTTCGGCGTCGATCAGGATCCATTTCTTGTCGATATCCGCAGGCGTAGCGGAGAAGGTTTTCATATTGAACCCAATAGCAGGGGCAAGGGTCACCCCTCGCATTTCGGATGGGGGCTTATCGCGCAAGTTGGGCCTTGGGTCAATGGGGAAAAAATATAATTTTATACATCAAAATCAATTACTTAAATAATGGGGTAACAAAATACCCCATATCATTTCAAGATCGGCGGCTTGGCAGGGTCTGCCCCCGGGGCTGGGCGCGCACTGGGGGCATCAGGCAGGATCAAATCTGGGATGGTCAGGGCATGACCCCTTTTGGCCAAGGTTTCAGCTAGGCCAGAATTTGCTTGCAGGAATGTCACATCCAAAACCCCCGCCTCTAGCCCGGCAAAGCCTAAACTTTCGGCAATTGCGCGGGTCAAGGCCGCCTCGGCTTGCGGGGCTGCGCCAAAGATCGCCACAATATGGCCTTGCGCGCCAGACTGATAGCGCACCGCCGCAAGATAGGCCGCCGCCGCCAGCCCACCTGCCCCCGTCATCGCCAAATCCAGCGCCGCCAATAAGGCGGGCGGCACAGCGCCCAAGGGTAAAACCTGCTCAATACGCGCCTGCACAGCTTCTGGGGCCACATCCAACATCTGTGACAGCCAATCCATCGCGGCGTGGGGCAAGATGGTTTCTGACGGCGCGCCGAAATTTAACCCAAGCGCCAGATCCAACGGCGCCAATTGCTGGGCAATGATCCGCCCTGGCAACATCGCATAGGGCAAAGTTCCCAGGCCCATCTCGCCCGCCCATGCCGCCAAACGATCTTCGGTTTCAAAGGCCAAAACCATCGACCCTGTGTGCAAATTAAACAGCCGCGGGGTGATTGTTGCCGCTTCTGGCTCGTGGTCCAGCACCAAAAACAGCGGGGTTTCGGCCAGAATTTGGTAAAAGCGAAAGGCATCGGCCTCTTGCCCTGTTTGCATCCCCATAAAGGCCGTATCTAGATTGCTGGTCATGTCATCCTCGCTTTGAACTTGCCATACCGCTTTGGGGAAGATCGCTCAAGCGGGCAGTTGGAACCCGTTGCGCTGACAGGGCGCGCAAGATACTGTTGCACAGTTGGAAACAGGCAATTGAAATGTATCGAGTCTCTCCATTTATGCGCCGATTTGCGATCAGTTTGCTTTTGGGCATGACTGTCGCGACATTTTGGGTCAATTTGGATCCTGCCAGCTATTACGACATGATCGAATGGCGCATCATCGACCTGACATGGCTGTCTGTTTTATGGCCCGATCCGCCCAGCTTGACGCCGCAAAATTTGGTGACAGAGGTGTTTATGCCACTGTTTATGTTCCTGATCGGCAAAGAGCTGTGGGAGGCGATCGTGATTGAACGGGGCGCTTTGGCGGGACGTCAGGCGATCTTGCCGATCGCGGGGGCGATTGGGGCGATCCTTGGGGCAGTTTTGGTCTGGTCAATTTTGGCTTGGATGATGGACCCTGCGGATGAAACCAATCTGTCGACGGGGTGGCCGACGCCTGTTGGGGGCGATGTGGTATTGGTTTATTTGTTTGCCAAACTTAGCTTTGCGCGCCGTTCCCCTGCGCTGCATCTGGTCTTGTTGGTGGCGATCGCCTTAGATATTTTAGGCTTGATTTTGCTGGGTCTGACCCATCCGAACGGCGGGCTTTTGCAGTTGTCTTGGTTGGCCTTGCCCTGTGTCGCAAGCCTTAGCGTGTGGTTTTTTCATGGTCGAAAACCCGTCGAAAACATCCCTGAACGCGCGCGCAGACGGATTGGCGCGCTGTGGCCTTATGTTTTGGCGGGGCTGCTGTCTTATGTAGGGGTGATTGCTGCGGGTTTGCCCGGGGCGCTGGGTTTATTGCCGGTCATCCCCGCCATTGCACATGCCGATCGCAGCTTTGGCCTGTTTGCCCATGCCGAAGAATTTTTGCATGATCCGTTGAACCGTTTGGCGCATATCTTGATCCATCCGATTACGGTGATTTTGTTTTTATTTGGCCTAACGCGGGGCGGGTTTGATATTTTGGCCTTTGCACCACCGACCTTATTGATCCTGTTTACCTTTTGGATCGGCAAACCCATTGGGTTTTTGCTGGGCAGTCTATTGGCGCGCCAGTTTACAGGAGTGACCTTGCCGCAAGATATGGGGATTTATACCTTGGTGCGCGTGGCGGTGCTGCTTGGTTTGGGATTCAGCGTGCCTGTTTTGGCGCTTGATACAGCCCTGTTGGGCGGCGAGGTGGCCGAGGCTGCGCGGTTGGGGCTTGCCCTTACCCTTGGGGCGGGGGTGATCAGTCTTTTGTTACCACGTTCTTCATCAAATTAGGCTAGGATCGCGAAACAATCCTTATCAAGGCCACAAATCTGCCCCAAAGCAAGACAATAAATCCAAAGTATTCGGCCGCATACAGCGCGTCACCATTTAATTTTTCGCAAGTTTTTACAAGAACTTGCCCTTTCAAGAGGCTGGCCCAAAGGGGCATTATGATCGCGTTTGAAAATGTCAGTAAATCTTTTTGGACAGGCACATCGCGCAAGGTCATTCTTGATCGTGCCTCTTTCAAGGTGGAAATTGGCAAGTCCATGGGCATTCTGGCCGAAAACGGAACCGGCAAAACCACCATCATCAACATGATGGCAGGGCTAGAGAAACCAGACGAAGGCACAATTAAGCGGACCTCGCGTATTTCATTTCCTTTGGGATTTATGGGGGGCGTGGTCGGTCGGCACACGGCGACAGAAAATGCGCGCTATATCGCCCGTCTCTACGGTCTTGACCCCGATTATATCGAAAGTTTTTGTCGCTGGTTGACCGATATTGATGAATATTTTGATATGCCCGTTGGGACCTATTCATCTGGCATGAAGGCGCGGTTTTCATTTTCTCTTATGCTTGCGTTAGAGTTTGATATATATCTGATTGACGAGGGTATGCCGACAACGGCGGATGTCAATTTTAATAAAAGGGCGGGCGAGGTGTTGCGCCA
>CAWUUC010000276.1:0-3107 GCA_963924905.1 uncultured Paracoccaceae bacterium | reverse complement strand
CGCTGCCCACGCGCTCATTTTTGTAATAACCGTTCAGCATCGGCCCACCATTCACCACAATCGACGGAATATCGCTGCTGGCGGCGGCCATCAAAAGACTAGGCGTGGTTTTATCGCAGCCGACCATCAACACGCAACCATCCATCGGCTGGCCGCGCATTGCCTCTTCGACGGCCATTGCGGCCAGATTGCGAAACATCATTGCAGTCGGGCGAAAGGCGGATTCGCTGGCCGAAAACACTGGCACTTCGACAGGGAAACCGCCCGCTTCATAGATGCCATGCTTTACCCGCTGCGCCAGATCATTCAAATGTGCGTTGCAGGGTGTCAATTCTGACCAAGTGTTCAGAATACCAATCACGGGGCGGCCATCGAACAAATCAGGCGGGAAACCCTGATTTTTCATCCAACCACGGTGGTAAATGGCATCTTTGGTCGTGCCACCAAACCATTCTTGCGAGCGCAGTTTGCGGGGCCAAGCGGCGGGTTTGAAGGTCATAACATCCTCACAATTGTTTCACACAGACAAGGCCGTCATCTTGCGCGATGGCCAAAGGATTACGCAACGCCATACCCAACGCCGGCGCATCTATTTCAAAGATATCGCCCAATTGCGTCTGAATACCATCAGCAAAAGACAAGGTGGCTGTACCGAACATATGCACGTGCACATCGCCCGCCTGACGAAACACATCGTATTTGAAATGATGATGTTCCAGATTGGCATAAGAATGGGACATATTCGCCTCGCCCGACAAAAACGGCTTTTCCCAAATCATTTCGCCATCGCGGTAAACACGGCTGTGGCCACGAATATCTGCGGGCAGATCCCCCAACAGGATTTCAGGGCCATAAGACGCTGGGCGCAATTTGGAATGGGCTAGATACAGGTAATTGATCCGTTCGGTCACATGATCGGAAAACTCATTGGCCAAGGCCCAGCCAACCCGAAACGGCTGACCATCAGTATCAATGATATAGATGCCCGCGATTTCAGGCTCTTCGCCGCCATCCAGCGCAAAACCGGGCGAGGTCAAGGCCGCGCCATGCGCCACAGCGTTATGCCCATTGCCCTTGTAAAACCATTCAGGCTGCACACCGATGGCCCCTGCGGCGGGTCGGCCATCTTGCAGACCCATTTGAAACATTTTCATCGAATCAGTCAGCGTGTCGGCTTGCAATTTTGTATGCATGGCATCGCGTGCCGCGGCTGATCCCAGATGCGTCAACCCTGTTCCTGTCAGATGCAAATGGGCAGGATCAGGATGGCTAAGCGGCAGGGTCATCCGCCCCTCTGCTGCGATTTGGGCCAGATCAACCGCCTGACCCAAACCGTGTTCCCGAATAACTTGGGACAGGCTGATGCCCTTGGCCATCGCCTCTTGGGCAAGGGCATAGGTGCTGACGGCATTGCGGACAATCGCCGCTTCGCTGCCGTCACGCACCACGACGGCAAGGCTGCCATCCATTTGAAATATTTGAGAAATCAGCATAACACCTCACTTATTCTTGTTGTACACATCAAAGATAACGGCAGCCAACAGGACCAATCCTTTGATCACCTGTTGGTAATCAATGCCAATCCCTAGGATCGACATGCCATTGTTCATCACCCCCATAATCAGCGCGCCGACCACAACACCTATGATCTTTCCCACGCCGCCCGACATAGACGCGCCCCCGATAAAGACGGCCGCGATCACATCCAATTCAAACCCCGCTCCCGCCTTGGGCGTAGAGGAATTCAAGCGCGCCGCAATAATCATCCCCGCCAGCGCCGCCAAAACCCCCATATTCACAAAGGTCAAAAACACCAGCCGATCCGTTTTGATCCCGGACAGTTTTGCCGCCTTTTCATTGCCGCCCAGCGCATAAATGCGCCGCCCCATCGTCGTATTTTCGGTGAAAAACGCATAGATCACAGTCAGCACCGACAGCACAATCACCACATTGGGCAGACCGCGAAAGGTTGCCAGTTTATAGCCGACAAAGATCAGCGCCGCTGCCACGATCATATTGCGGATCACGAAAATCAGCATCGGTTCTGGTTCGATCCCAAAACTGGCATCACTTTTGCGGGCGCGCCATCCCAACCACGTGATCAGTAGGGATGCCAAAACCACCACCAAAATAGCCGTCATATTTGGTTTGTTGATTGCAAATAAATCGGGGATAAACCCTGTCGATAAAAGCTGGAAAGATTTCGGAAACGGCCCGATGTTTTGGCCATTCAACAGCCACAAGGTCAGACCGCGAAACACCAGCATGCCCGCCAAGGTCACAATGAATGACGGGATATGCCAATAGGCCACCCAATAGCCTTGCGCCGCCCCAATCAACATTCCCACCAACAAAACGGCTGGGATCACGATATAGACAGGCAGGCCCATGTTCACCGTCAAAACCGCCGCAACCGCCCCCGTGAACCCCACGACAGATCCGACCGACAAATCGATGTGACCCGCCACAATCACCAACAACATGCCCAAGGCCATGATGATGACATAAGAGTTTTGCAAAAACAGATTGGTGATATTTTGTGCCGACAAAAAGTCGACATCCAGCCGCAGACGAACAACGACGGTAAAGAACAAGACAATGGCAACCAAGGCCATCAGCATCCCATTTTCGCGCAAATGCGCGCCCAGATGCGCGCTCATATTCTTTTTCGCCATTATGCGGCCTTTCCAGATTTAGCAGGGGCTTTGCCCTTTTCTTTGCCCGTCAAGATCAGGGCCATGATGCGTTCTTGGCTGGCCTCGGCACGGGTTAATTCGCCGACAATCTCGCCCTCATTCATCACATAAATGCGGTCACACATACCCAAAAGTTCGGGCATTTCACTGCTGATCATGACAACCCCGCGCCCTTGGGCGGCCAGATCATTCATGATGGCATAGATTTCATATTTCGCGCCAACATCAATGCCACGCGTCGGTTCATCCAAGATCAGCACTTGCGGATCGGTAAACAGCCATTTGGACAAAACCACCTTTTGTTGGTTACCGCCCGAAAGATTGACCACCTTTTGAAACACCGACGGCGTGCGAATCGCAAGACTGTCGCGATATTGCTCGGCCACTTGGGTTTCGCGGCGTTTGTTTAAA
>CAWUUC010000275.1:0-4095 GCA_963924905.1 uncultured Paracoccaceae bacterium | reverse complement strand
GACTTGCGTGCGGTGTCGTTGCTGGCAGCGCTTGGTCGCAATGACACCGCGCAAGATATCCTGTCCAAAGCCAAAGCAGACTATGGCATCTTGCTGGACACGCTTTATGCCCAAGGCCATTATGGCCCAACCGTTAATATCTATCTGGACGGGATCGAAGCAGCCGAGATCGCTGCCCTGAATGTGCCCAATCAGATTTCGGAAGTGCGTATCAAGATTGATGTTGGCCCTGCTTTCGTGCTTTCGCGCGCCAAGATCGCCCCTGTCGCCTCTTTTACAGATATGCCCCCAGGGTTCGCCGTGGGCGAAGTTGCCAAAAGCACGGTGATTTTGGATACAGCCACGGCTGTCGTTTCAAGGTGGCGCGATATAGGGCACGCAAAGGCCAAAATTGAAGATCAGTCTTTGATCGCCAATCACGCTGACAATACCCTTTCTGCAGATATGCGCGTTGCATCTGGGCCTTTGCTGCGATTTGGACCGATGACCATTACAGGCACCCAAAGTATGAAGCCCAGCCGCGTGCAGGCGATTGCGGGCCTGCCGGTGGGCGCGCAATTCTCGCCAAAAGAGTTGGATCGAGTTGCAACCAGACTGCGGCGGACTGGCGCGTTTCGATCGGTCTCTTTGGTTGAGGCAGATCAGATATCCCCGCCTGACATTTTGGGCATCACCGCAAATTTGGTCGAGGAAAAAGTAAGGCGTTATCAGTTAAGCGGCGAGATTGCATCGCAAGACGGGCTAAGCCTGTCTGGTCAATGGGCGCATCGCAATTTGCTGGGCGGAGCAGAGCGTTTGACGCTATCGGGCGCGATTAGCAAGTTAGGCGTAGATACAGGCGGGCAAGATTACGAAATATCTGCAAATTTTGATCGTCCTGCCACCTTTACTCCCGATACAACCTTGAATTTGGGGATCACCTTTTCGCGTCAAAAGGAAAATCAGCAACGCGAGACGGCGCTGAATACATCGGCAGGTCTCACCCATTATTTTTCAAACACGCTGACAGGCACTGCGACAGCAGCCTATCATATTTCGCGGGTAATTGATCCCTCTGGAACAACGGAATTCAGCACGCTTTCGCTGCCCCTTGGTGCGGCATGGGACACCCGCGCGGTAAAGAAAGACGCCACAGACGGTGTCGCCATTACCGCCGAGGTCAAGCCTTTTTATGGGTTAGGCTTTACGGACAATGGCGTGCGTATGATTTGGGATGCGCGTGGGTATAAGTCTGCAAACAAAAGTGAGTCGGTGGTTTTCGCCGCCCGCGTGCAAGTGGGGTCGATATTTGGATCATCCCTTGCAGGCACACCGCGTGATGATCTGTTCTTTTCTGGCGGTCCTGCAACAGTGCGGGGTCAACCCTATCGGTCCTTGGGTGTGTTTGAACTGGCAGATAACAATGGCGATGCCTTTAAAACAGGTGGCACGCATTTTCTGGCAGGGTCCATCGAAAGCCGCGTGAAAATTGGCCGCGATTGGGGGTTGGTTGGGTTTTTGGATGTGGGGCATATTGATGCAAATGCGCAATTTTCATTGAATGATAATTGGCATTCAGGTGCGGGCATTGGATTGCGCTATTTGACAACAATTGGTCCAATTCGTTTTGATGTGGCCGCCCCTGTCGCGGGAACAACGGGCAATGGATTGCAGCTCTATGTTGGATTGGGGCAATCGTTTTGATGTGGCGTCTTATTGCAGCGATATGTTTCTTCGGTCTGCCCGCCTTGGCCCAAGACGATGGGCGCGATTATTTGACTGCGCTGATCGAGGATAATCTATCCTCGGCGGGGCGCAGTGTGACGATTACAGGGTTTCAAGGCGCGCTTTCATCCAAGGCCCAACTTGATCGCCTGACTATTGCAGATGACGCCGGAATTTGGATCAGCTTGCAAGATGTTCAGCTAGATTGGACCCGCAGTGATTTGTTGCGCGGTCGCCTGACCATCAACAGCCTAACGGCAGATGAAATTCACCTGTCGCGCCTGCCAAATCCAGATCCCAACGCGCAGGTCCAAGCAGGCAGTTTTACTGTGCCAGAATTGCCCGTTTCGGTGAATATAGGTTCTATATCGGCGGAAAATCTGATCCTAGATGCACCCATTCTGGGCCAAGCTTTACGGGCGAGGATCACTGCAGATATGCTGTTGGTTGGCGGTGAAGGGTCAGGCAATCTGCAGATTGAACGCACTGACGCGGGTCCAAACGGTATCGCAAAACTTGCGGTTCAATACCGAAACGCGGATAGCGAACTGGCATTGGATATGAATATCAACGAGGCTTCGGGCGGTATTTTGACCCAGCTTTTGCAGATCCCCGATGCGCCCGCCGTGCAGTTCAGTGCCAAGGGCAATGGCCCTTTGTCGGATTTTGCTCTCAAAATTGACTTGTCTAGTGATGGGGTTTCCCGTTTGGCTGGCGATGTGACACTGACTGGCCAAGGTGGGGGGACAACCGCCTTTGGTGCGTCCCTGTCAGGTGATATGGCGCCCCTTTTTGTGCCAAAGTATCGCGCCTTTTTTGGAAACGAAGTTGCGCTGGTATTGGATGGAACAAGAACGAGTGATGGCCAAATTGATGTCAAGAAATTGGGCATCACGGCAAATGCCCTGTCGATCACCGGCCGTATGTCCCTTGCCGCAGATGGTTTGCCAGAACAATTTTCCTTGCAAGGCAACATTCGTGATCCAAATGGTAGCGCAGTTTTACTGCCGCTGAATACGGATCAGGAAACGCAGATCGCTTTGGCAAAAATCAATGCGGAATTTGACCGAGCCAAGGGGCAGGATTGGCAGGCGCAGATCAGTGTGACCGGGTTAAGCCGCCCCGATCTGCAAATCGCGCAACTGGCGATCAATGGTGCGGGTGAAATCACCCGCGATGCGCTGGCCCGTCAATTCAACGCCAAGCTGGACTTTTCGGCCGAGGGTTTGCAGCCAAAAGCGATGGCTTTGGGCGAAGCCGTGGGCAGCGTAGTTTGGGGCGATGCCGAATTGACATGGCGTGAAGGCGATGGCGTTGTGACGTTGACACGCGCCCAAGTAAATGGCGACGGCTATAATTTGGGCTTACAAGGTGATGTAGCGGGCCTTGGTCAAGGGTTCCCCGTTCAGGGCAGTGCGCGCCTCGGTCTGGATGACGTTGCCCGCTTTTCGCGTTTAACTGGGATGCCATTGGCTGGCGCTGCGGTGATTGATCTGACCGGACAAGCTGCACTGTTGACGGGGGCGTTTGATCTGTCAGCTGCGATCGCGGGTCAAGATCTGGCGCTGGGTATAACCGAAGTTGACGGGATTTTGCGCGGACAGTCTAAGATCGCAATTTCGATACAAAGGGATCAAACGGGCTTGACGCTGCGCGATCTTAATCTGACCTCTGCGGGCTTAACCGCCTCTGCCAGTGGAATCGCGACACCAATCATTAGTCAGCTCAGCGGGAATTTTGCCCTATCTGATCTGAGCAAGTTGCGAGCGCGCTATACAGGCGATCTTCAAGGCAGCTTGGCCTATCAAGGCAATTTCACGGATGGCACGCTAAGCCTTGCCGCCACTGCGACTGGGCTGCAAATTGGGCAGACCGAGGCCGATAAGGTGATTGGCGGCAAGACAGAACTGAATGCCAATGTGGTTTTACAAGCAGCAAAACCAAGGTTGGAAAGTTTGGTGCTGTCCAATTCACAATTAGAGGTTACGGCGAAAGGTTCGGGATCCGCCTTTGATATAACAGCGGCCCTGCGTAATCTGGGGATCATTTTGCCCGAATTTCCAGGTGGCCTGACGCTTAGTGGGCAGGCGACGCAAAATGATTTAGGTCAGATTTTGGATCTAAAAGTAAAAGGGCCTGCAGGAATCGACGCCGCTGTTAAGGGACAGTTTTCGCTTGGGCGCGACAATAATTTGCAAATTGTTGGAACCTCGCAGGCCGCGATTGCCAATGCAATTCTTTCCCCTCGCAGTTTAACGGGGGGATTAAACTTTGCCCTGCAACTGAAAGGACCTTTGGCGGTGCAATCTTTGACGGGGCAAGTTTCCTTGCAAAATGGACGATTTGCCGACCCGTCGGTTGCCTTGACCTTGTCGGGGATGCAGGTCGATG
>CAWUUC010000274.1:0-3244 GCA_963924905.1 uncultured Paracoccaceae bacterium | reverse complement strand
GTGGCCATGCCAGATCGAATAGTTCCATACATTTTTTTTTGCTCCTTAAAGCACGTCAGATAACCCCTTTGTGCAGGAAGCGTGCCAATCGGCATGACGGCGATCTACATGCTGAAATTTTTCACATCACAGCGCGCCGTTGCGGCCTGTTTGCCCCGCTGCAGAAAAACTTTCTTTTTATCAAGATCAACGATCCAGTCGATCTGCGCCTCGGATAGGGACAGCATATCATTGCTTGCCGCGATGATGGGCAATTGCTGTTCACCCGTCGGGCGCAACAACGTGACCAGATCACCCACTTCGCGCTCTGTCACGCGCAGCTCAAACGGGCCGGTGATCACGCTGGTGCAGGTAAACGAGATCTGCTCAAACCGACGAAAGGTATCACAACCCTTTAGGGCAGCGCTGATCACAGCAAGGCAAACCAGGAATTTGATCATGGGGTCTCCTTGGGACTGCTGGTCGATTTGGGCTTTCTTTTAGCCTTGATCGCGGTGGCTTCGGATGGTGGGATCGGGGCATCATCGACCACTTCGGCCTTGCCCGCTGACACCAGCTTTTCCGCATCTTCTACCTTGACGGCGATGGTGGATCCTTCAAAAAAGACCATTCCGTTCACCTCTGCCTCAGCCAATATCCGCACTTTTTGCCAGGCTTTTGGCGCGCTTGGTTCAGGTGCAGCCGCAACGGCCTCTTCGACTGGGGGCGAATTAGCGCCTTTGGGCCCGCCCGCACCATCCAGCGACATCAATTTGAACTTTGCAGACAGATCAGGCTTTGGGCCCAAAAGATCCTGCAGACGCACAGGCACCTGCCCCTTTTGCAACGCCTCCAGCCGCCGCCGCATGATCCAAGTTTGTGCTGCCAGATTGGCCAGCCTGCCCTCTTCGGTCTTTTGATCTTCAAAGACATCGCGCAACTGCGCCAAGGCGTCCAAAAGCGACAGGTTGCCAAGAGCGGACAGCAGTTTCGCCCGCGCGCGCTCCAGTTTTGGGCTGAGCATAGGATCCGCCGCTGACGCAGTGGCATTACCCATGGTTACAAGTTTTTTCAGCGGGTCTGACATTTTTTTTCCCATCTTGGTCAAGTTGGCACTGTGCTTGCAAATTCCGATCCAACTTGAACCCGCAAACGCAAAAATCCTAAGGCCGCAAATATCGTCATGGACAGTATCGCATCCTCCTTAAACGTGCACGCTCAGGCATTGAATTTGCGCGGCAAGCGCAACGAAATTCTTGCATCAAACATCGCCAATGCGGCAACCCCGCATTTTAAGGCGCGTGATATCGATTTTAACACAGAGCTATCCAAACATTTAGAAAACAGCGGCCCACTAAACACCAATGATGCGCGCCATATCCCGCAAATGGGGGTCACGGGGCCAACCAATCTGAAATATCGCGTTCCGACAGAGCCCTCTTTGGATGGCAATACGGTCGAACTTGCCGTCGAGCAAATGCAGTTTTCCGAAAACGTGATCCGCTATCAGGCCTCTCTCAACTTTCTAAATCGCCGCATCAGCGGTTTAGAATCTGCGATCAAAGGAGAATAAGAATGGATAAGATGAACTCTATCTTTGATGTCGCAGCACGCGCCATGTCTTCGCAGATGACGCGTTTGAATACGGTTGCCTCTAACCTTGCCAATGCCAATTCGGTCGGATCGACACCTGAGGAAACCTTTAAGGCGCTGCGCCCCGTGTTTGCCACGCAATATGCAGAAAAAGTAAATAAATCTGGCCTTTCAACAGTTGATGTTGAGTCGATTGTCGCACTGGACCGTGAGCCGGGCAAAGTTTTTGCGCCCGAACATCCAAAGGCGAATGAGCAAGGATACATCTTTCGCGCCGCCGTCGATACCGACGAGGAAATGGTCGAGATGCTGGAAGCATCGCGCCAATACCAAAACAATCTTGAAGTCCTGTCCACCTTACGCAGCTTGATGATGCGTACGGTGAACATGGGCCGTTAATCCAAAAAGGATCCCTAGTCATGGCTACCATAGACCCGAGCACCGCTGCCCAGCAGGCCCTGTTTGATAAACTGGGCATCTCGACTTCGACGGGCAAACCGACAAACCCGAAACTTGGCAATAGCAATCTTGGTCAAGATGAGTTTCTAAAGCTGATGACAACCCAGCTGCAAAACCAAGACCCCTTTGCCCCAATGGACAACGGTGATTTCATTGCACAGATGGCCCAGTTTTCCAGCGTGACGGGCATTCGCGAAGTATCGTCAGGAATCACAAACCTGTCGGATGAAATGAAAAAGCTGCGCGTGGCCACGGCGTCAAACCTGCTTGGACATTCGGTTTTGGTGCCTGGCAACATTGCCCGTCCCGACGCTGACGGCGAGATCAACGGCGTGATCGATATGCCCTCTGCCTCAAGCACAACGCGCGTTTCCTTCTCTGACGCGGAAACGGGCGAATTTCTGCACCAAATCGATCTTGGCAGCCAGCCTTCGGGACTGGTTGGGTTCAGCTGGGCCGATATTCCACCTGAAACATTGGCAAAGCGGCACGCTATCAAAGTGGATGTCGCTGTTGATGTCGGCAAAGGCCAACAAAATCTGACGCCTTCGGTTTTTGCCCGCGTTCTATCCGCCTCTGCCGCGGGCCCGACAAACAATGACATGATGCTTGACGTGCAAGATTACGGCGAAATCACCGTCAGTGACATCACAAAATTCCGCTGATCCCCCTTTTGAAAGGCAAAACCTATGTCGTTCTATACAGCACTTACCGGCCTTAATGGCGCGCAATCAGATATTTCGGCGACGTCCAACAACATCGCCAACGTTGGAACCACCGGTTTCAAACGCAGCCGTGCCGAATTCGGCGATATCTTTGCAACCTCGCCCTTGCAGAACTCGTCCTCGTCGATCGGCTCTGGTGCCATCCTAAAAGGGATCAAACAACAGTTCACCCAAGGGAACATCGCATCTTCCTTAAACGCGTTGGATTTGGCGATTTCGGGCCAAGGTCTTTTTGCCCTAAAGCCGTCGCTGACCTCATCCCAAACAGTTTATACCCGTAACGGGTCTTTTAACGTCGATAACGACCGGTACGTGGTGGACAGTTCGGGTCAGTATTTGCTGACTTTCCCCGTCAACACGGATGGTTCTGTCACGGCCAAAGACCTTGAAAGTGCGGTCCCACTGCAACTGCCCGTGACATCGGGTGATCCGAATGCGACATCAAACATCCAGCTGGGCGTGAACGTTCCCGCTGGTGCAACCGTGAT
>CAWUUC010000273.1:0-5537 GCA_963924905.1 uncultured Paracoccaceae bacterium | reverse complement strand
CGGGGTCCAAAACATCGCGGCGGTTTGTGGCCGCAACAATGATCACACCCTCATTGGCGTCAAAGCCATCCATTTCCACCAACAACTGGTTCAGCGTTTGCTCACGCTCGTCATTACCGCCCCCGATTCCAACACCGCGTGCGCGACCAACAGCATCGATTTCGTCAATAAAGACAATGCAAGGCGCGTTCTTTTTGGCCTGCTCAAACATATCGCGCACACGGCTTGCGCCGACGCCCACAAACATTTCCACGAAATCCGAACCCGAAATCGTAAAGAAGGGAACACCCGCCTCGCCCGCAATCGCGCGTGCAAGCAAAGTTTTACCTGTTCCGGGCGGACCCACCAACAAGGCTCCTTTTGGGATCTTACCTCCCAAACGGCTAAATTTTTGGGGATTACGCAGGAATTCAACGATTTCTTCCAGTTCGTCCTTGGCCTCGTCAATGCCCGCAACATCGTCAAAGGTCACGCGCCCGTGCTTTTCTGTCAGCAATTTCGCCCGCGACTTGCCAAAGCCCATCGCACCCCCTTTGCCGCCGCCCTGCATACGGTTCATGAAAAAGAACCAGACGCCCACCAGCAAAATGAACGGCAACCACAGGGAAATGAGCGACATAAAGCCCGAAGGTGTCTGCGGCTTGGCCGTCACTTCTACGCCCGATGCGATCAATCTTGCGGTCAGCGATTGATCATTTGGCGCGACCGTCGCATAGGTTTTCCCATCCGCAGCCCGCACAGTCACCTGTTCGCCATTCAGCGTCACAGACTGCACCTGACCCGAATCGACCATGGTGATGAATTCTGAATAGCTTAGGCTATCTGCGCTGCGTGTCGTCGTATTGCCGCCAAAGAACTGGAACAGCGACAAAAGAAGAACGAACATGATAACCCAAAATGCGATGTTTCGTGCGTTGCCCACGAAGATACTCCGTATAAATGCCACGGTGCCCTGCGGGCGAATGCGGCGGTTCCCTCTAAGATAGAGATATGTCGCCGCCTTTCAATGCGATAAGTTCAAATCATCCAGACAATTGCCCTGTCTTGCGCGGAAAAATACCTGTTTTGCCCCAAGGGCCGCCATCAACGGCGTTGAAATCAGTCTATCGCCTTGCCAAAGGCTGGGTTGGGACAACAGCGCCGCACGGGGCCAGCCGATCTGACGCCATTGGGGCCATTGCAGCAATCCTTGCGGCCCAAGGGTTGCAATTTCCATCGCTGGCGGTGGATTTTGGACCTGCCAAACGTCATCCCAAATATGTGCTGCCGCGTGTCTGGGTTGGGATTTTGCCTCGCGAAAGGCAAGGATCTGGCCCTTGAAGGGAAAAAAGTGACAGCCCGCCAATTGCGACGCGGCACCACGGTTCAATCGTATCTGCAATGCGGTGACCGCATCGCCACGAGGGGTGTAATCCTGAGGGTGCAGCCATAAAATAACCTTTTGCAGCACGCGGCGTTGCAATTCGGGGGGGGCTTCAAAAATTGCGGCATCCAGCGACAAAATGCCCGCCCGCCCTGCGATATGGCGGCGAATCAAATCATCTGCGCCAGCCTCAAGTGCGGTGCGCGCCGCCGACATATGCCCCGCAACGTCCGCCAATCGGGATGAATCAATTCCCAGTGGGGCCAAAATCGTCAAGGCTTTGCGTATTTTAACACGCTCAAATCGGTCCATCTCATTAGAGGGATCGTCGACCCATTGGGCTGAAATTTCGTTCAAAAAGGCGCGCAAATCAGCGCGACTGGCCGCCAACAAGGGGCGCAGAAATGTGATCCCATCCTCGTCCCATCGCGACTGCATTGCAGACAAACCATCTATGCCCGCACCGCGTCCCAACCGCATCAAAAAGGTTTCGGCAAGATCATCGCGCGTATGGGCCAATGCGACAGATGTCAGCCCCTGCGCCCGCGCCCAATCAGCCAATAAGCTGCGACGGGCGCGTCTGGCGTGATCTTGCAAATTGCCAAGACCATCCCATCCCTGCCACTGTAGAGTGCTGTGATGCAGACCTAAGTCAGCAGCGACCCGCGCCACCATCTGTGCTTCATCGGCAGAGGCCGCGCGCAATCCATGATCTACTGTGGCGACTTGCGGGCGCAAACCAGCGCGATGTGCCAGATGCAACATCGCCATACTGTCGCCCCCCCCTGAAACCGCAAGACCCAATCGCCCCGCCGCCCCTAAACCAAGGGTCAAAATATCTTGCAGCGGGGTTACGGGCACCCGAGCCCCTGCATTGATGTCGACGCATCGCCCGCTTGGACCGACCCTGCAAAGCGCAAGCCCACCTCGGCCAAAGTTTGGCACGCTTCGGGCGTTTGACCAAGTTGGCCCAATGCTTGCCCCAGTTTCAACAAGGATTCAGGCGCAAATTCGCCCTCTGGCTGACCAGAAAACGCATCCAAATAACTGCGTGCCGACCCTGGGATATCGCCCGCGCCAGACAGCGCTTCGGCACGGCGAAATTGCGCCTCTTGCGTCAGGGGGCTGCCTGGAAAGGATTGGGTAAAGGCCGCAAAGAGGTCCGCGGCGGCACGAAAGTCACCGGAAGCGAGCACCCCCTTGGCCCGTTCAAAATCACGTTTTTCACCCACCGCCAATTCGGGGCCATCAGTGTTTGACACGGGTGGCGCATCGCCTATCACGACAGGGGCATCGCCCCCCAAAACGGGCGTCTCGCCCAAAGCAGAGATATCGCAACCTTCGGTCACTTCACACAAGCGAAACTCCATATCGCCAATGCGGTTGGTTCCATCTGCGACGACCCGATTGACCTTAATTTCGACCGCCTCGGCCTGCGAGGTTAGGCGGGAAATTGTGGCTTCTATGGCATCAAGGCGCTGCAAGGCATCGCCACCCGCAGATCCCGTTTGTGCCGCCCCCGAAGCCACCAATTCCCCCTTTAGGGCGGTGAACTCGGCCATCAGCTGGCCAAGTTCGATTTTCAGATCGGCCAGCGTCTGCGCCCTGTCTTGGGCCCAAAGGGGCTGTGACAGACAAATCGCTATGGCAAAGGCCAACCCTGTGCGCATGGTTAAACCCCACCGCCCAATTGCAGCACCGTCACAGCGCGGCGATTCTTGCTATAGCAAGCCTCATCCGAGCAAATTTCGATCGGACGCTCTTTGCCATAGGAGATCGTGCGCAAACGCGTTGCAGGCACGCCTTGGCTGATCAAGAAATTCTGCACAGCGGCGGCGCGTTTTGCGCCCAGCGACAAGTTGTATTCGCGTGTGCCTTGTTCGTCCGCGTGACCTTCGATGATCACCGCGTAAGATGGGTTCGAATTCAGCCATTGCGCCTGACCTGCCAAGATCATCCGACCTTGATCTGAAATCGTCGACTGATCGACAGCAAACAAGACGCGATCGCCAACTGTCTGATTGAAATAGGCGGGCGAATTCGGATTCGACGGATCGCCCAAACCATTGGCCCCAATACCGCCAGCATTGGCGCCATTGGCACCATCTGCGCCAAAACGGTTGGGATTTTTACACGCAGCAAGGCCCAGTGCCATCACCAAAATCAGTATTTTCGAGAGCAGGTTCATTGATTTGTCCTTTGTTATTGGCTCGATTTGCCTTGTTATAACAGCTTTTCAGCGGTTTGGGAATCGGGGGCAGCAAAAATCCACCCCCTATTTCATTATGGTAAAAGGGGCGACCAAGCAGGGTCAGATGCGGGGCCGTCCGTGACGATCTGGCGCAGATTGCGCCCTGTAACATCGACCGAAAACAGTTGCGCCTGACCTGCCGCACCCGCCGATTCACGGGTGAACATGATCACGCGACCATTGGGTGCCCATGTTGGCCCCTCATCAAGGAAGGACGAGGTCAAAAGTCGCTCTTCGCCGCCATTGGTCATCATCACGCCAATGTGAAAGCGCCCCTCATTTTGTTTTGTAAAGGCAATCATATCGCCGCGCGGGCTCCAAACAGGGGTGCCGTAACGGCCACGCCCATTGGATACACGCGCCGCCTCACCACCAGATGCCGACATGATATAAATCTGCTGATTTCCCGAACGATCTGATTCAAACACGATTTGACTTCCATCCGGGCTAAAGGACGGCGCCGTTTCAATCGAGGGCGAATTTGTCAGTTGGGTCAACTGACCCGATGAAAGGTCCAACATATAAAGATCAGAATTCCCGTCACGTTCCAAGGCAAAAGCCACCCGATTTCCATCGGGTGAAAAGCGCGGCGAAAAGGTCATCGTGCCGGGCTGTTCACCCAAGGAGCGAATGCCCAAAGTGCCGACATCCATCAGATAAATCTGCGGAAATCCTGACGCATAAGAGGTAAACAGAATACGGTCGCCTGAAGGCGAAAAGCGGGGTGCCAAAACGATAGACGAGCTGTCGGTCAGATATTGCACATTCGCGCCGTCATAATCCATCACAGCCAGCCGTTTTTGACGCTGGTTTTTGGGACCACTTTCGGCCACATAAACGATGCGGCTGTCGAAATACGGCCCTTCGCCCGTGATGCGACTATAGACGGCATCGGCCACCTTATGGGCCATACGACGCCATGTTGCGGGTGTTCCTGCAAATTGCAGCCCATCGCCCAATTGCGCCCCACTGAAGATGTCAAAGACGCGAAATTTGACGATGATTTGACCGCCACCCGCCTGCACTGCGCCGGTGATCAAGGCCTGTGTGTTGATCGCTTGCCAATCAGCATAGGCGATAGGGGCATCAAAACTGGTCACTTGGCTGATATAGGCCTGTGCGCCCACTTCGCGAAATAAGCCCGTGCCTTGCAAATCGGAGGCAACGACACGCGCGATATTTTCGGCAAATTCACCCGCGCCGCCTTCGTCAATGAAATTTGGGACCGCAAAGGGCATAGGCTCGATTTCGCCATCCGTGAACCGAATGGTCAGCTCTGCTTGGGCGGGCATAGCGATGAGCGTCAGCAAGAACGCGGCGATCAGTCGAAATTTGCTCATATTATCCTCAAACGGGGTTGGGGGTGCAGCCTCATCTTAACCGCATTCCTTCGGGATCGAAAATCAAGTTTAAGACATTCCATTGTCCATATTTCTCTGGCGGTAAATCATAGCCATTGGTGCCTGCACAGCGCATGACCGCGCGGCGACCTGCCTCGAATGCTTTTTGCGCTGCGGCCTCTGATCCACCTTCATAATTCGTCATTTCGACCGAAGTGGGTTTACCCGCCTCGGACATTTCAACGCGCAAGGTGACAACTGTCCGCAAAGCTTCGCTGGAAAGTTGACCCACATTCCAACATTTGTTGATCGCAACGCGCAGACCTTCGACCTCGGACCCAGACATCGGCGGGCCTTCTGGAATATCTTGCGACGTGCCATTTCCGGCGGTGGCGTTTGTCGGTGTTTCGGGGGCTGTATCGGCGGCTTCTGCCAAGGCTGCGGCAATAGCGTCGACTTCGGGCGCAGGGTCTTGGGGCGCAGGGTCTTGGACGACTGGATTTGGCCGCGCTTGCGGGCGGCGCGATGAGGTGGGCGCCAATTGTGGGGCATCAAGTTGGGTGTCGACAGCCTCAGTTACGAT
>CAWUUC010000272.1:0-3363 GCA_963924905.1 uncultured Paracoccaceae bacterium | reverse complement strand
CGCGGTCAGTTTGGGGATCGACTGCCAACCGCCTTCTGAAATGGCGCGCGCGCCATAAGCCACGCGTTTGCCGCCGCGCAACAATTCGGCCACCATTGGGTGATGCTTAAATCGTTGGAATTCCATATAGGGGTAAAGATGTGGGTTTTCATAATTCAAATGCACCACAAATCCGACGTAAACCTGATTTTTTTCAGTATGATAGATGAATGATCCACCACCTGCATTGCCACCCAAAGGCCAGCCCATCGTATGGGTCACCGTGCCTAGGCGGTGCTTGGCTGGGTCAATTTCCCAAATCTCTTTCATGCCAAGGCCAAACTTTTGAGGGCTGTGACCTTGGGACAAATCAAATTTTTCGATCACTTCTTTTGCAAGACTGCCGCGCACGCCTTCGGACAAAAAGACATACTTGCCCATCAATGCCATACCAGGTTCATAATTCGGGCCAGGGGTTCCATCAGCATTTTTGCCAAATTCACCCGCGACGACGCCGCGCACGGCGCCGTTTTCATAGACCAATTCCGAACAGGCCATGCCCGGGAAAATCTCTACCCCAAGGTCTTCGGCCTGCCCCGCCATCCAACGGCAAAGATTGGCCATCGACACGATGTAGTTGCCGTGATTGTTCATTAAAGGTGGCATTGGAAAGTTCGGGATACGCAATTGCCCTGCGGGCCCGAGAATATAAAAATTGTCTTCTTTAACGGGGGTGTTGACGGGCGCGCCCTTGGCTTTCCAATCGGGGATCAAGGTGTTCAAACCAACAGGGTCTAAAACTGCGCCAGACAAGATATGGGCGCCCACTTCCGATCCTTTTTCCAAGACCACCACAGACAGGTTTGGATCAATCTGCTTCAAACGGATGGCCGCAGACAGGCCCGCAGGTCCCGCACCCACGATGACAACATCATAGTCCATTTGTTCGCGTGTGATTTCTTGGCTCATCTCACCCTTTGCCCCCGATATGCAATACTCGGCAAATCAATGCCCTATGCCTTATTCATGGTCAATATTGACACGGGATGTTTTGTTGATTTCGTCAGGAAACCCTGCACAAGCGACCTGAGGTAAAAAGCTGCGGCTTCGCATGTGTTTTGGCGCGCCAAAACCGTTTCTGATTAAAACAGTTCAAAACTGGGGCGTTCCGCGATCAGAGCTGGTTTTTCGATGCGAATAGGATCTTCAGCCTCAACGATCAACTGTCGGGCGTGACCCGTGACAGGGTGAAAAGTCACGCGCCGCGCCGAAGTCCCCCCTAAACTTTCTGCAACGCAGGGAATTTCTTCTGTTGCTAAAAAGGTCTTTGCAAAGCGCACATTAGAGCCCCCGATGTCGCCTAAATTGCTCGACATAGAGGCGCCACCGAATAACTTTGCCTTAATGCGACGGCGCTCTGCCCCCAATTTTAACATCTGGTTAATCAACATTTCCATCGCATTGATGCCATATCGCGACGATGAATTGTTGCCTGCGCTGCCCGCATTGGGCAGCAAAAAGTGGTTCATTCCGCCAATATGCGCAACCGGATCCCACAGGCAGGCCGCCACACAAGATCCCAGCACTGTCGATAACGTCTCTTGCGGATCAGCCGAGGCCAAAAACTCGCCCTGCGAGACATAGGATACTTTGCTTGCGTTCATCAAATAGACCTCGAATTTGAAAAGGAGTGCGCCGAGGCCCGGCAGCGCGCCATCAATTCAGGACCAATTTTGTCAAGTGCGAGTTGGGTTTGCACGGCACCCAATTCAAAGGCGACGCGCGGCATCCCATAAACCACCGAAGATTCTTCATCTTGGCCTATGGTTTGCGCACCTGCCCGTCGCAATGCGCGCAACCCCATGGCCCCGTCACGGCCCATCCCCGTCAACAAGACAGCGATGACACGGGATGCAAATGGCAAAGCGGCTGTGAACATTTCGTCGATCGACGGGCGATGGCCCGAAACTTCTGGACTGTCCTTGACTAGACATTTTAATTGCCGGCCCGTTTCAAAGGTCAAATGGCCATCAATTCCACCTGCCACGCAAATCCGCCCCGCCTGCATGACAACACCTGTTTTTGCACGGACCACTTCGGCCGCGCAACGTTTGTTCAGCAATTTCACCAGCGTTTCGCTGAAATTGCGCCCCGTATGTTGCACGATTGCGGTGGGTGGGCAATTTTCAGGAAACGATGCCAAGATTGTTGTCAACGCATCAATCCCCCCAGTCGAAGCGCCAATCATCAATATCTTATCACTGACGATGGGAAGGGTTTCGCGCAAAACAACAGGCCGTGATCTTGGCAAAGGCTTAGACTTTTTGGCCGAAGCCTTTGCCAAGATGTCATAGATTTCTTGCGATGACATTCGCGCTGAAATCGTCGCCGCCGCACCTGCGGGCTGCGGGTTTTGCCCTTGTGACGCAGACCGCCCGTCGATCAATATTGGGGTGGTTTCAACGGCGCTAAACAGCGAAACCATGCATGAATATTCTGGCTTTGTCGTAAAGGAACTGTCGATCAGGACAATGTCGGGCATTGTCTGTTCGACCTGGGAATAGGTCGCCGACAGATCATGCACCGATGTCAAGATTTCCAAATCAGAATGTTCTGCCAGAAGGCGGCTTAGCCTGCTGTGTTCGATCACACTGGGGGTGGCAATCACAATGCGGGTCAACGCCATGTGGTGGTTCCTTCTAAGGCAAAATCCATTATTTGAATGCGATTATTTTAGAAATCTTGCCACACACCGCGCCCCCCAGTGCCTGTCGACATTTGCACGTCGGGTTCGCCCAAAATAGCGAGTGGTTCTGGATCTTGAAGTGGTGCCGTAAAGTCTGACAGGTTCAACAGGTTCGGAGCAGCTGATTGGTGGCCCGTCAACTTAAATCGCGCCACAAGTTCGGTCAGCTCGGTCGCACCTTGTTTCAAAAGATGGCTCGCTGCGGTTGCCTCTTCTGACATGGCCGCGTTCTTTTGGGTGGCCTGATCCAATTGGGTCATGCCAAGATTGATTTCTGTCAAGCCGATCGACTGCTCGCGCGCACCCGTGGCCATATCCGAGGTCAAGGTTGAGATATGCGTGACACGCTTTGCGATTTGCTGTAGGGCTTCGCCCGCCTGCTTGACGCGTTCCACACCGCGCTCCACATGCTCAGAACTGGTGCTAATCAGACTTTTGATTTCTTTTGCGGCAGAGGATGCGCGCTGCGCTAGGGCGCCCACTTCGCTTGCGACAACCGCAAAACCACGCCCAGCATCGCCCGCACGGGCGGCCTCTACGCCCGCGTTCAAGGCTAAAAGATTGGTCTGAAAGGCAATATCGTCGATGACACCGATGATTTGTGAAATCTGGTCCGATGATTTCTCGATCTCGGCCAT
>CAWUUC010000271.1:0-7292 GCA_963924905.1 uncultured Paracoccaceae bacterium | reverse complement strand
GGCCTTGGGCGAGATGCACGGGTTCCGCAACGCCCAAACCACCGTGATTGCGCCCACAGGCACGATCGGTCTGGTGATGGATTGCGACACCACTGGGATTGAGCCTGACTTTGCACTGGTGAAATTCAAGAAACTGGCGGGTGGTGGTTATTTCAAAATCATCAACCAATCCGTGCCGGCAGCCTTGGCGAAACTGGGCTATTCGACGTCCCAAGCCGAAGAAATCGTGGCCTATGCCGTGGGTCATGGCAGCATCGGAAATTGCCCCAATATCAACACGACATCCTTGATCGGCCACGGTTTTGGCGCGCGCGAACTGGAAAAGATTGAGGCAGCCTTGCCATCAGCCTTTGACATCCGCTTTGTGTTTAACCAATGGACATTGGGGGCGGATTTCTGCAAGGGCACGCTGGGCATTCCAGAAGATAAGCTGAATGATCCATCTTTTGATCTGTTGCGTCACTTGGGCTTTAGCCGCGCACAAATTGATGCGGCCAATGACCACGTTTGCGGCACGATGACCCTTGAAGGCGCGCCACACTTGTCGGTGGATCATTATTCGGTGTTTGATTGCGCCAATCCTTGTGGCAAAAAAGGCAAGCGGTATCTGTCGGTTGACAGCCATATCTATATGATGGCCGCCGCCCAGTCGTTTATATCGGGCGCGATTTCCAAGACCATCAATATGCCAAATTCGGCGACCATTTCGGAAACTTTGGCGGCATATGAGCTGTCGCATTCGTTGGGAATCAAGGCCAATGCGCTGTACCGCGATGGGTCTAAACTGTCGCAGCCTTTGGCATCGGCGCTGGTCGAAGATGATGAAGAGGCCGAAGAAATCATGGCAACGGGTTCGGCACAGGAAAAAGCTGCTGTGATGGCCGAAAAGATCGTTGAAAAGATCATCTACAAAGAGATCATCCGCACCAATCGTGACAAATTGCCAGAGCGTCGCAAAGGTTACACACAAAAGGCGATCGTTGGCGGTCACAAAGTGTATTTGCGCACGGGCGAATATGCCAACGGCAACTTGGGTGAAATCTTTATCGATATGCACAAAGAGGGGGCGGGGTTCCGCGCCATGATGAACAACGTTGCCATCGCGGTTTCGGTTGGTCTGCAATACGGCGTGCCGCTGGAAGAGTTTGTTGAGGCTTTTACCTTTACCCGTTTTGAACCCGCGGGCATGGTCCAAGGCAATGACAGCATCAAAAATGCAACTTCGATCTTGGATTACATTTTCCGCGAATTGGCGATCTCATATCTGGATCGCACCGATTTGGCACATGTCAAACCCACAGGCGCATCCTTTGATGATCTGGGGCGCGGCGATGAAGAGGGCAAACGCAATATATCCGAGATGTCGGATCAGGCGGCTTCGCGTGGGCTCGAGGTGTTAAAGCAGATTTCCTCAACAGGCTATCTGCGTAAACGCCTGCCGTCAGAATTGGTGGCCTTGCAAGGCGGGATGGGGGATGCGGCCTTGGCCAATGGCACCGATCCTGTCTCGACCCTAAATATGCTGATCCCCGAAACAGCGCGTGGGGCGGCGATGATGCAGACCAGCGCAACCGCTATGGCCTCTGTGTCGATGGACAACCGCACCAAGGCAAAAATGCAAGGATATGAAGGCGATCCTTGCGGCGAATGTGGCAATTACACGTTGGTCCGCAACGGGACTTGCATGAAATGCAACACCTGTGGTGGAACATCGGGTTGTTCTTAATCCACGTTTAAGGATCAAAACACCCCAAGGCCCGCGCGGTTTTGGGGTGTTTTTGCATACGAAAGATCATGGGATTTGATCGAACGCGCTAAGCCTGCTACAGCGAAAATATGCAAGACAGCGCACATCTGACATCCCACCCAGCCCAACGGCCCCTTTTGCGCCGTCTGATTGCGTTGGCGATTTTGGTGATCTTGGCTGCTGGTTATTTATCCTATGCCCAAGCGATGCGCAGTTTTTTGACCGATGCGGCGCGGCGCGGGGATAATACGCTGCAATTGGCGGCGACCTCTTTGCGTGGAAAAATGGCGCGGTTTGAACATGTGCCAGAACTGATTGCCGATCATACCATTATTCAATCCATCCGCGCCGATGATCCCACCAGCATTGCCCGCGCCAATCTGTATCTGAAATCAATCCAGCAATTGCTGGGGGCGTCTGATATTTATGTGATGGATGCGGGCGGTGTGACGCAGGCGGCGTCGAACTTTGACAGCGAGATTTCCTTTATTGGTGGCAATTTCGCCTTTCGTCCCTATTTTGCGGATGCGATCGGGGGTGGTCTGGGGCGCTATTTCGCGCTGGGGACCACATCGGGCAAGCGCGGCTATTATTTTGGCGCGCCTATCCGCGTGGCAGGGCAGATTTCGGGCGTTGTCGTTGTGAAAATTGATCTGGATGAAATTGAGCAAGACTGGCGCGGATCGGAGGACGCCTTGATTGTCACCGATCCTGATGGCGTGATCTTTCTGTCGTCGCGGCCTGAATGGCTGTTTACCGCTTTTGTGCCTCTGACGAGGGATCAACAACAAAAATTGATGACCAGCTTGCGCTATGGCAGCACGCCTTTGGTCGATTTCCCCGTGACTTCAACCCAAAATGTTGCAGCGCAAAATCTGTTGACGGTGGGATCGGGGCAGCGTTTTCTAGCCCTTGACCAACATATGCCCGAGGCCAATTGGGTCGTGCGTGTCTTGTTGCAAACCGCGCCTGCACAGGGCCAGTCGCTGCTGGTCGCGTTTTTGGTGATGCTGACGCTCTGCTTTGCCGCGCTGACCTTTGCGGTGATCGTGCAACGCCGCGCGCGGTTGGCTGAACGCATGTCCTTGCAACAATCTGCCCGCAATCAACTGGAACGCCGTGTATCGGAACGCACAGCTGAACTTGCCGCCGTCAATGCCCGTCTAGAGGCCGAGGTGGCCGAACGTCGCCTTGCGGAAAAAAACCTGCGCAAGGCCCAAGCTGATTTGATCCAAGCGGGCAAATTGGCCGCATTGGGGCAGATGTCGGCGGCGCTGAGCCATGAGTTTAACCAACCTTTGGGAGCGGCCCGCGCCTTTGCCGATAATGCTGCCGTTCTTTTGGATCGGGGCCGCAAAGACGAGGCACGCGGCAATCTTGACCGAATTTTGTCCTTAATTGACCGTATGACGGCCATTTCCAAACGTTTGCACAGTTTTGCCCGCGCACCCGGCAAAAAACTGGGGGCAGTGTCGGTGGCCGAGGCGGTTGAGGCGGCTGTTGAAATCGCCCAATTACGTCTGCGCGCGGCGGGCGCACAGTTAGAGATTGATGTGCCACCCGATTTGCCCGCGGTGGTCGCAGGCCCCGTGCGGTTGCAACAGGTTTTGGTCAATCTTTTGACCAATGCGGCCGATGTCGCCGAAATGGCAGCGGACAAACGCATTCACCTGACCGCAAACCAATCGGGGGGCAGGGTGATTTTATCAATCCGCGACCATGGGGCAGGGGTGCCGCCGGGTCTGAAAGAGCGCATTTTCGATCCGTTTTTCTCGACCAAAGGGGTTGGCAAGGGGTTGGGTTTGGGTCTGTCAATCAGCTATAACATCATCAAGGATTTTGGCGGACATTTGCGGGTTCAAACGCATGATCAGGGCGGGGCCATCTTTGTTATCGACTTAAGCTGTGTCTCATTGGCGCAAAACGCCGTGGCGCCGACATGATGTGGGGGCGCGTTTTTATTGTTGATGACGAACCTGATCTGCGCGCCTCGATTGCGCAAGGGTTTGAACTGGCAGGCATTGACACCCAAGATTTTTCTGTTGCTGATCGCGTGCCCGAATTGGTCAGCTATGGTTTTCCGGGTATTGTTTTAACCGATATTCGGATGTCTGGCGTGGATGGTCTGACCCTGATGAGCCGTATCCATGACATTGACCGCGAGATCCCTGTTATTTTGATGACAGGGCATGGCGATGTGCAATTGGCGGTGCGCGCCATGCATGACGGGGCGCATGATTTTGTCGAAAAACCCTTTGCTGTGGGGCAATTGGTGGAAATCATCGCCCGCGCGTTGGATTTTCGCCGTCTTGTGTTGGAAAACCGCTTGTTGCGCGCGGTGGCCGGGCAAGCCGATGATTTGGAAACGCGCCTTGTGGGCAGGTCCAACGTCATGATGGATTTGCGCCGCCGTATCCGCACACTTGGCCCCTCAGAGGCGGATGTTTTGATTGTGGGCGAGACGGGCGTTGGCAAAGAGGTGGCGGCGCGCGCGCTGCATGATCTGTCACCGCGCGCGGCCAAGCCGTTTTTAACGATTGATTGCGCCAGCCTGCCCGCCGCGCTGATTGAAAGCGAATTGTTCGGGCACGAGGCAGGGGCCTTTGCGGGGGCCATGCGTGCCCGATTTGGCAAATTTGAACATGCGCGCGGCGGCACAATCGTTTTGGATGATATCGGTTCTATCCCTTTGGATTTACAAGGTAAATTGCTGCGCGCCATTGAGGGGCGTGTGATCACCCGTCTGGGATCAAATGACGACCACCCGTTGGATGTCCGCTTTATCACCACCAGTCGCCTTCCCCTTGAGGGCGAGGTGGCCGCGGGGCGTTTTCGCGCGGATCTTTTTTATCGCCTTAATGTCGTGACTTTGATTGTGCCGCGATTGTCTGACCGACGTGAGGATGTGCCGATCTTATTTTTGCGCCTTTTGACCGAGGCAGCGGCCCGTCACCGTGTCGATGCGCCCCCCGTCTCGCCTATGATGATCGCAGACCTTACGGCGCGCGAGTGGCACGGGAATGTGCGCGAATTGCGAAATATGGCCGACCGTTATGCCTTGGGGCTGGATCAGTCGTCCGTCGATGGCCCAAAAATCGATAGGCTGGCGGATAAGGTGGCGGCCTTTGAACGCCGCGAAATTGAAATGGCGCTTGCGGTGCATCGCGGTCAGTTGCGCCCCGTCTATGAGGCCCTTGGCCTGTCGCGCAAAACGCTTTGGGAAAAAATGGTCAAACACGGCATTGATAAGGGACATTTTGATGCCAAGGCCCAAGACGGTCTTTGATCGGACGATTGGGCGTTTTTCTACACATTTAATCGCCGCTTTGTTACGGTTTCCACACATCGCCGCGCTGTTCTCGTGGGTAATTGCCCCTCGTCACAGCCATGACGGTTGAAATTCTCGCCGATTTTAGCGCTGATCGCCCCCGCATCCATGCGGTGCAGGGGTGGGAGCCCCCACAGATTTTCTTTGGGAGAGACATATGCAATTTACAAAATTAACAGCCATCGCAATGGCTGCGACCTTTGCCTTTTCGGCGGCAAACGCGCAAGACATGGATAAAACGGGTTGGCCCAATTCGATGACCATTGGCACCGCCAGCCAAGGCGGCACCTACTTCGTCTACGGCAACGGATTTGCATCCTATATCAACGAAGCGCTTGGGCTTGCAGCCACAGGCGAAGTCACCGGCGGCCCTGTGCAAAACGTGACTTTGGTGGAAACGGGTGATCATTTGATGGGTCTGGTCACCATGGGTCCAGCCTATGACGCATGGAACGGAAAATCTGAATTGGCCCCTGGGTTGGAACATAAATCCATCCGCGCCCTGTTCCCGATGTATCAAACCCCCTTCCAAGTGATCGCGCTGAAATCCAGCGGCATCACGAGCGTGTCGGATTTGGCGGGCAAGCGCGTCTCGGTTGGCCCTGCGGGTGGCACACCCGGCACCTATTGGCCACAATTTATGACCGCTTTGGGCGTTGAGGCCACAATTTCCAACGCAGGGGCGGCGGATGCGGGTGGGCAGCTGTCTGATGGTTTGATTGACGCATTTGCCTTTGCCGCGGGTGTCCCAATTTCGGCCTTTGCGGAATTGGCCGCACAACAAGACGTTGTCATGTTCGGCTTTAGCGATGCCGAAATGCCCAAAATCCTAGAGGCATTTCCCGCAATGGCGCCTTTAACCATCCCTGCGGGCACCTATGCCGGTCATGATTACGATCAAAACACCGTCGCTTTGTGGAACTTTGCAATTGCAAACCAATCTATGCCCGACAGTCTGGCCTATGAAATCACCAAATTGGCGATGGAAAACCCAGACCGTATGGTGCAAATCCATGCAGCCGCCAAAGAAACGCTGTTGGAAAATTGGACCAAAAATTCTTTCATGCCCTTCCATCCGGGTGCAGTGAAATATCTGGAAGAAAAAGGCCTGACGGTTCCTGACAATCTAAAATAAGCGATCGGGTCTGGGCCGAAGGGTCCAGCCCCCCCATCTTGCAGCTGGCCCCATTTGCGGCCCTGCGCTTTTTTTCCAAATACTTTTCCTGGGGAGGAAAACATGACGGCAACCGACAAGGGTGACGCTGGTCCCGCGCTGATCGCTGACGGCGTCGACGCTGAAATCTATACCAGTAATCAGCGTATCCCATTGGGCAAGATACATCTTTTTGTGGCAGGGCTCTGTGTCGCCTATACGATGTTTCATGTGGGGGTTATGAACCTTTATCCACTTGAGGCGTGGGTTTATCGATTGATCCATGTGGGCGGTGGTCTGGCGCTGACGTTTTTGCTGTTCTCTTCAGGGCTGTTTGCCGAACAGGCAGGCGTGACACATCAAAAGATGGCGCGGGGGCCATATCTTATGCTGCTGGCCCCGGGGGCCATAGCGGTGTCGCTGTCTTTTTTCTGGACGGTGGCGTTTTTTGTCACCGATGCGGGTCTGTCGCAAGCGGCGGGCAAGGGCGATATGGTGTGGTCTTTTGGCGTGCCATTGGTCGCAGGCACGGTCTGGCTGATGGTGATGGGCTGGATCATGCCGGGACGCAATCGCAACCAAATCGATATCGCGGATGCGTTTCTGGCGCTGGCTGCGGTGACGGTAGCCCTATATGTGATTTACCACGCGCCCTATTTGCGTTTGCGGGCGGGGACCGCACTGGCCAAAGATGCCGATATGTGGGCGACAATGGCAGGGGTGATTTTGATCCTAGAGGCGACGCGCCGCCTTGCGGGACTGGCCTTGGTCATCATCGCGGGTGTATTTATTATCTACAGTTTTGTGGGCCCATGGCTGCCAGGTATTTTGCAACATCGCGGCTATTCGATGTCGCGGTTTTTCACCTATATCTATACCGATCAAGGGATTTTGGGGCCAACAACGGCCATTTCATCGACCTATATCATTTTATTCGTGGTCTTTGCCGCGTTTTTACAGGCATCGCGTGTGGGGGAATATTTCGTCAATTTCGCCTTTGCCGCGGCGGGCGGTCAGCGTGGCGGGCCTGCCAAAGTGGCGGTGTTTGGATCGGGTCTGATGGG
>CAWUUC010000270.1:0-2813 GCA_963924905.1 uncultured Paracoccaceae bacterium | reverse complement strand
CGGATCCTCGCGATGAAGACCAAAATAGAACACCGCCCCCCAAGACAAGAAACAAGATCGGTGGCAAGAACATCAAGAATCGGTTCATTTTTTTGCCCGCGCCTCAACCTCGGCCAAGGCCCGTTTCATTTTTGTATTCCGATAGAGCGATAGCGCGACCAAAATCCCAATCAACGCCAATGAGGCGATATAAGACCCAATCACCTCACCCGCATATTTGCCCAAATCCAAATTCATTCAACGCGCTCCCGTGCAATCAAGGCTGCCATGCGCCGTGCCCGAATTTCGGTGCGGGTGCGCAGTAAGACAAGCGAAACAAACAGCAAAACAAAACCTGCGATGCAGACCAACAGCGGAAACCAATAAACGTCCGAGACATTCTCTTCTTTGTCCAACGACAGGCTGGCCCCTTGGTGCAGCCCTTGGTTCCAAAACAAAACCGCATAGCGCGACAAAAACGCAAAGACCGATCCCACGATACACAAAACCGATGTCAGATCTGCGGCTGTATCTGGATCTTCGATCGCTTCCCATAGGGCGATATAGCCGAAATAGAACAAAGTAAGGATCAAAAACGATGTCAGGCGCGGATCCCAGACCCACCACGTTCCCCACATCGGTTGGCCCCAAATCGCGCCTGTCACAAGACCAATCAACGTAAAGGTCAGGCCCACAGGGGCCGCCGCGCGCGCTGACAATGCCGAGACATGGTGACGGCGGATCAGCCAAATCAGGCTTGCCACCAACATCATCATCCATGCCGAAATAGACATCATCGCTGACGGCACGTGCAGGTAAATGATCTTGACGGTGGAGCCAAATTTATCGGCATTCGGCGTAAAGAAAAAGCCCCACGTGAGACCAATCACCAAAGCTGCAAGGGCCGCAATCGTGATCCACGGCAGCAAGACGGCTGATGTTTGCATGAACCGTTTGGGGTTCGCATATTCCCAGATCGACATTTCGATTCCTCTTCGTCTTGCGCTGTCTTAGCACATTTTCTTTAGCGTAAATTGATGCGAATTGCCGCAGCAGCGGCCCATGGTAGGGCCGCCCAAGTGCCCAATGTGATGGCCGCCAAAACCGCCAAAGGCACCATGACATCCGCGCCCATCGCGCCCCGTTTGACCACCTCGGCCCCAAAAATCAGGGTGGGGATATAAAGCGGCAAAACCAACAAACTCAGCAGCAGTCCCCCCCGTTTCACCCCCACCGTTAAACTTGCCCCGAAGGCCCCAATCATCGACAAGGCAGGCGTGCCCAAAAACAAGGACAGGATCAGCCAAAAATAGGCGTTTGGGACTAGGTTCAACAAGACCGCCAAGACGGGTGCAGCCAAAACCAAGGGCAGACCAGATGTAATCCAATGCGCCAAACTTTTCATCACCACCGCCCCTTCAAGTGGCAAAGGCGATGTGGCCAGTAAATCCAAACTGCCATCTTCATAATCCAGCGCAAAGATACGGTCCAAAGACAGCAAAGACGCCAAAAGCGCACCTACCCATAAAACCCCCGCCGCAATCACCGACAAGGTTTGTGGCGCAGGTCCAACCCCCAAAGGCACGATCACCGCGACCATTAAGAAAAATGCAAGCCCAAGGCCAAACCCGCCCCCCGTGCGCAAGGCCAACCGCAGATCACGGCGCAAAAGGGCGATCATGAAAACGCCTCATCAAACGCGCCCGCGCCTGTGGAGGATTTTGCGCGAAATTGGCTAAGATCTAACACTTCGGCGGCAAAGCCAAGGTCGATATGAGTGGCAATCAGCGCCGATCCTCCCTGCCCCAGATGACCGCGGATCGCTTGGGCGAACAACATAACCGAGGCGCTGTCTAACGAAATCGTCGGTTCATCCAAAATCCAGATGGGTCGGTCGCTGACCAACAGGCGCGCCAGACCCAAGCGGCGTTTTTGGCCCGCAGACAGATTTGCCGCGCGCCGATCGGACAAAGCATCAAGGTTCATGGCCGACATCGCGCGATCCACCCCCTTGCTGCCAAAACAGGCGGCCCAAAATGTCAGATTTTCGTGCACACTCAACGTGGCCTTGACCCCGTCCGCATGGGCGCCATAAGCGATCTGATCCTCTGCCCCCGTTAAGGTTCCCGCATCAAAGGGTTGCAGACCCGCAATCGCGCGCAAAAGTGTGGTTTTGCCGATGCCATTTGGGCCGCGCAAAATCAGCGCATGGCCAGCCTGCAGGGTAAAGTTGACCCCCGACAGCACAGGGATGCCACCCCGCGACAAGGTCAGATCAGCGCCTTGTAACATTACAAAACGGGCAAAAGGCAGGCCGCAACGCGCCGCCCTTCGCCCAACAGCACATTATAGGTGCGGGCCGCCGCAGGGGTGTTCATGGGCTCTACGCCGATGCCTGCGGCCTCTAATGCGTCGATAAACGATTTTGGGGTCTGCGAAATCTCGCGGCCCAGACCGACCAGCAAGACATCGATTTTGCCCTGCAAACTTAGGGGTGTTGCCGTATCGCCCAAACCGCCCCATGCCCCTGCATCCCACGGCGTGATCAGACTGGCCCCGCGCAACACATGGGTTCCAACGCGAAAAAATCCCGGACCATAGCCTTCGATGGCCAGCGCCTCACCATAGGTGATTTCGGTCATCCGCATGCGTTACGCATCCACATTCGCGAATTCGTGATCCAGACCTTTTTTCGGCTTGTCCGTGCGATCCATCCCAATGATCAAAACGATATTCTTGGCCACATAGACCGATGAATAGGTCCCTAAAATCACCCCGATAAAGATCGCAAGGGCAAATCCATGGATCACATCCCCGCCAAAGAACAACAAAGC
>CAWUUC010000269.1:0-2934 GCA_963924905.1 uncultured Paracoccaceae bacterium | reverse complement strand
GCGCTAGAGGGCGCGCGCGATATCATCGCCGAAATGCTGTCGGAAAACGCCGATCTATTGGGCCGATTGCGCGCCCATATGGCGCAAGTGGGGCGGCTGTCATGTAAAGGGATTGCGGGCAAGGAAACCGAAGGCGTCAAGTTTTCAGATTATTTCGATCACAATGAACCTTTTGCAGGCGCGCCAAGCCACCGCGTTTTGGCGATGATGCGGGGTCAGAATGAGGGTGTTTTGTCACTCGATTTGGCAATTGAACCAGATGCGGCGCGCGGCACCTCTGTGGCAGAACGCGCCTGTGCCGCGGTATTTAATTGCGCCAGTGCAGGGCCAGGGGATCAATGGCTGCGCGAGGCAACAGCCTGGGGCTGGCGGATTAAGGTCAAAACATCGCTGACATTGGATTTGATGGGGTCCTTGCGCGACCGGGCGGACGCCGAGGCCATTCATGTCTTTGCGCGCAACCTAAAAGATTTGCTTTTGGCCGCCCCTGCAGGAGGGCGTGCCACAATGGGAATTGATCCGGGCATTCGCACGGGCTGCAAATTGGCCGTCATTGATGCAACGGGAAAGGTCTTGGCCACCGATACGATCTATCCGTTTCAGCCCAAAAATGATCTGCGCGGCGCGCAAATGGCCATTGCGGCGGCAATAGGCAAATACGGCGTCAAACTGATTGCGATTGGCAATGGCACCGCCAGTCGAGAAACCGAAAAACTGGTGGGGGATGTTTTGGCGCTTTTGCCCAACACGCCAGATCGCCCGATCAAAGTCATCGTCTCAGAGGCGGGGGCATCTGTCTATTCAGCCTCAGAACTCGCGGCCAAAGAATTTCCCGATCTGGATGTTTCTTTGCGTGGTGCCGTCTCTATCGCGCGGCGACTGCAAGATCCATTGGCTGAATTGGTCAAGATCGAACCCAAGGCGATTGGTGTTGGCCAATACCAACATGACGTCGATCAATTCCGCCTTGCGCGATCCCTAGAGGCCGTGGTCGAAGATGCGGTGAATGCCGTGGGCGTTGATCTGAACACAGCTTCAGCACCCCTTCTCGCGCGGGTCTCGGGCCTTGGGGTGGGCTTGGCAGAGGCCATAGTCGCACATCGCGACGCCAATGGTCCGTTTTCCAGCCGTCGTGATTTACTGAAAGTGGCACGGTTGGGACCAAAAGCCTTTGAACAAGCGGCGGGGTTTTTACGCATAACAGGCGGAAAAGAGCCGCTTGATGCCTCATCCGTTCACCCAGAAGCCTATGATTTGGCGCGTAAAATCGTTTCAGCCTGTGGCCGCGATATTCGCAGCCTGATGGCAGACCCCACCGCCCTGAAATCGATAGAGCCCCGCAGCTTTGTCGATGATCGCTTTGGCTTGCCTACAGTGCGTGATATCCTTGCAGAACTGGAAAAACCAGGCCGTGATCCACGCCCTGATTTCAAAACGGCCACCTTCGCAGATGGGATCAACGACATCCGCGACCTAAAACCTGGGATGGTGCTGGAAGGGACCGTTACGAATGTCGCCGCCTTTGGGGCCTTTGTTGATATCGGTGTTCATCAGGACGGCTTGGTCCATGTCAGTCAACTGGCGGATAAATTTGTCAAAGATCCGCATGACATCGTGAAAGCAGGCGATGTTGTTAAAGTGCGGGTGGTCGAGGTCGATGCCCCGCGCAAACGCATCGCGCTGTCAATGAAGGCCGATGTAAGTGTTGCGCGTGAAATCCCGCGCACGGAAAAAAATCAACGCCCCATGACCACATCAAAACCCGCCTCCCCTTCAGGCAAATCCGCGGGCAATGTCTTTGCCGAGGCGTTGAAAAACAGGACCTAAAACCAACAGATGGGGGGCTGTCTGCCCCCCATACCCCCCGAGGATATTTTAACAACGAGGAAGCAAAACGGGTTCGGACCCTTGGATGAACCAAGGGCCTTCCCCGTTGACGGTCATCGGCGTCCCCGCCTGTACCGTAAATGGAAAAGAGCAAAACTAAGTTAACAAACCGTAAATTTGCCTTCCCTGTTGCGAAAAAAATATCCTCAGGGGGGAGGAATTGCTTGCAATTCCGGTGGGGGCGCGAGCGCCCCCTTAGGCAGTGCCGCCAACGGTCAAGCCGCCAATCAGCAGCGTTGGTTGGCCAACCCCTACAGGGACCCATTGGCCAGCCTTACCGCAGTTTCCAATACCTGGGTCCAAAGCCATGTCATTTCCAATAGCACGGATATTCTTGAGAGCTGTCGCCCCGTCTCCGATTAATGTCGCACCTTTGACAGGTTCTTGAACGATGCCGTTCCGCACGCGGTAGGCTTCGGTGCAGGAAAACACGAATTTTCCGTTCGTGATATCAACCTGACCACCGCCAAAACCAACCGCATAGAGCCCGTCTTTTAGACTTGAAATAATGCCTTCTGGGTTGTCGGGGCCAGAAAGCATATAGGTATTTGTCATGCGTGGCATGGGAATATGGGCATAGCTTTCGCGTCGTCCATTGCCTGTGGGCGAAACTCCCATCAGGCGCGCGTTTTGCCGATCTTGCATATAGCCGACCAAACGGCCGTCTTCGATCAAAGTATTTTTGGCGCTGGGTGTGCCCTCGTCGTCAATGCTGATCGAGCCGCGTCGATCTGGGATTGTGCCGTCATCCAAGACGGTCACACCTTTTGCGGCGATCATTTCCCCCATCAGCCCCGAAAAGGCGGACGTTTTTTTGCGATTAAAGTCACCTTCTAGGCCATGGCCAATCGCTTCGTGCAGCAAAATACCTGGCCAGCCAGGGCCGAGAACCACATCCATGATGCCTGCGGGGGCGGCGACAGCGTCTAGGTTGATCAATGCAATCCGCAAGGCCTCGTGCAACAGAGGTTTCCAATGCGCGGGCTCCAGAAGTTTTGCCAAACCAAATCGGCCGCCGCCACCCGTCCCGCCTTGTTCGCGCAAACC
>CAWUUC010000268.1:0-2724 GCA_963924905.1 uncultured Paracoccaceae bacterium | reverse complement strand
TCGCTTTGGGCCAAACGGCCACGATGCAATTGGTGGGCAGTCGCGATATTTTGACCGGCAGGGTAACATTCGTCTCGCCCCGCATTGATGCAGTGACGGGTGGGCGGGCAGTGACGATTGGCTTTGATACGGCCGTCATAGCCCCCGTGGGTATGACCGTAACGGCCAATGTGGTGGTTGATCAATCCGACGCCCTTACCATTCCGCGCGCGGCGATGCAGGGCGATGCGGTGTTTGTCCTGCAAGGTGAAACGGCGCATTTGACCCCGATCACGGCAATTGACTGGCCTGCCGCGCGTCTGATTGTGACATCGGGGGTGGTTGTGGGGGATTTGGTGATCACCGACAGCACAGGCATTTCGGATGGCTTAACTGTGGCGCAAGAGTGATGCTTTATGCCCTCAAAATCGCCAGTCGCTATTTGACCGCGTCGAAATCGCAAACGGCCCTCTTGGTGGTGGGGGTGGCTTTGGGCGTCTTTATCTTTGTGTTTATGTCCGCCCTTATTGGCGGTTTGGCAGAGTTTATCATGCTGCGGACGGCGGGCGATATGTCCCATGTCACCATTGCGGCCGAGGCGATTGATCCCATCCTTTTGGCCCCTTTGCCCGGCACGACCCTGTTGGTACAGGCCCCGCCTACCCAAAGCGCCAATCTAAATGATGCCAGCAACTTCTTACCCTTGATTGCTGCTTTGCCTGAGGTGAAGGCTGTCTCGCCGCAAATCACGGGGGCAGGGTTTGTGCGGCGCGGCACACATACCGCGCAGATTTCGGTCATTGGGCTGGAATCTGGCAATGAATCGGCGATTTTGAATTTGCAGGGTTATATCGTAGAGGGCACATCCCAACTCCGCAGTGGGGTGGTCTTATTGGGTAAGACTTTGGCGGATGATTTGGGGCTGACGCTGGGTCAGTCGGTGCAGGTGCAATCTTCAGATGGGGTGGATGCAGCGCTGACCTTGACGGGGATTTATCAGATCGGCTCGGGGGGACCAGATCGGCGCATGGCCTATGTAAGCCTTGCCACGGCGCGTACGCTGTTTGCGATGCCGCAAGGTCTGAGCAGTATAGAGATCAAGCTTTTCGATCTATATCAGGCCGATAATGTGGCAGTGCGGATCAAGGCGTTGACGGGATTGCCCGCGACATCTTGGACGGAAAACGGCGCGCAATTGCTACAAGCCTTAAAGGCGCAGGCGCAAACGGGGTATTTTCTAAAAACCTTTGCGATGGTGTCGATTATTATCGGCGTGGCCTCGGCGCTTTTGTTGTCGACATATCGGCGGCGTCCTGAAATTGGCATCATGCGCGCTATGGGCGCGTCACGCAATTTTGTGGTCGTTGTCTTTGTCTTGCAGGGCGCGCTGATTGGGATCATGGGCGCGGTTTTGGGGGCTGGGATTGGGTATTTGGGTCTCTTGCCTTTTCCGTCGCGGGATAATTTTCAATCTGGCACCTTGCCGATGGATATCACCCAAGGGTCATATGGCTTGGCCATGATCTTGACGATTTTGGGGGCCATCCTTGCGTCTATTTTGCCCGCACGGGCGGCGGCGCGCGTGGATCCAGTGACGGCGATTGGCCAATGAGCCTGTTGCAAGTCACAGATTTGGTCAAAACCTTTGGCGCAGGCGGCGCGGAAACGCGGGTTTTGCGCGGGTTAAATTTGACGCTGGAACGCGGTCAGATGGCGGCGCTTTTGGGGCCATCGGGGTCGGGCAAAAGCACGCTTTTGACTATCCTTGGCACTTTGATGGCCCCAACTTCGGGGCAGCAAGCCATGTTGGATGTCGATTTGCTGACGGCCACGGACGCGGAACTTACGATGTTTCGCAATCAACATATTGGCTTTGTGTTTCAGTTTCACAATCTTTTGCCCGATTTCACGGCCCTTGAAAATGTGATCTTTCCAACCGCCATTCGCATGGGGCGCGAAACGGCTGTGGCGCGGGCGCGGGGGGCGGATTTGCTGACGCGCATGGGATTAAAAGATCGGATCCATTTTCCATCTGCCAATCTGTCGGGCGGGCAAAAGCAGCGCGTGGCGGTGGCGCGGGCGCTGATGAATGCGCCTGAATTGGTGCTGGCGGATGAGCCTACGGGCAATTTAGACCGCGAATCCGCGCTGCAAGTCATGGAATTAATTGGCGAAATCAACAAGGATGAGGGGACGACATTTCTCATCTCGACCCATGATGAAAAGATCGCCGCAACCTGTGAACGGCAATTGATGGTGGCGGATGGTTTGGTGACGGGTTAGCGCGCCAGTCGCAACCTGGCCTTAATCGGCAGATGATCTGAGGCTTGGCGCGCCAAGGGGCTGTCATGCGCCATCATATCGCGCAATTCGCCGCGATCACACATCATGATACGGTCCAAAGACAGCAGCGGATAGCGCGATGGAAAACTAGGCCGCGCGGGCGCAATTACAAACCGCGCGCCCAAGGTCCGCAGCAATTGGCCCGTCCCAGACCATTCGTTCAAATCCCCCATCAGCAAGGTGGGACGATCATCCAAACCTGCGATTTTTGCGATAATGGCGCGGGCTTGGGCCAAGCGCGAGGCCGGCAGCAGGCCCAAATGCGCGTTCACCACCCTTAAATCGCGCCCCCCCACCGTCATATCGGTGACAATCGCGCCGCGCGGTTCCAGCCCTGGCAAAATCATCGGATGCACATTTTGGATCAGCGCATCGCGTACCAACAAAAGATTGCCATGCCAG
>CAWUUC010000267.1:0-2924 GCA_963924905.1 uncultured Paracoccaceae bacterium | reverse complement strand
TGAACCTTTCGACGTTTTGCGACATTTTGGCGATCAGTCAATGTCAAACAGTTAGGATTCCCTATGCCCCCCGCCCAAATCGCCTATTCGCGTGTTATGTTGAAAATTTCAGGCGAGGCGTTGATGGGCGATCAGGGCTTTGGTTTGCATCCGCCCACCGTGCAACGCATCGCCGCCGAGGTGAAATCGGTGCGCGATATGGGGGTCGAGGTCTGTATGGTCATCGGCGGCGGCAACATCTTTCGCGGCCTTGCAGGATCGGCCCAAGGGATGGAACGCACCACCGCCGACTATATGGGGATGCTGGCCACAGTGATGAACGCGCTGGCAATGCAATCAGCGCTGGAACAGCTGGGTGTGTTCACCCGCGTGATTTCCGCCATTCCGATGGATCAAGTCTGCGAGCCCTATATCCGCCGCCGCGCCGTGCGGCATTTGGAAAAAAAGCGCGTGGTGATTTTTGCGGCAGGCACGGGCAACCCCTATTTCACGACCGATACCGCCGCCACTTTGCGCGCCAACGAAATGACCTGTCAGGCTATTTTCAAAGGCACCAAGGTCGACGGCGTTTACGACAAAGACCCCAAAAAGCACGCTGATGCCAAACGCTATGACACAGTCACCTATGATGAGGTGCTGCAACAGCATTTGGGTGTGATGGACGCCAGCGCCATCGCCCTTGCACGCGATAATGATCTGCCGATTATTGTTTTTTCTTTGGATGAACCGGGAGGTTTTAAGGGAATTTTAGAAGGAACAGGCACCTATACCCGTGTGCATGGTTAGATTTTTGCTATACGCACCCGCGCCGATCCTGCTATAGCAAACCGAATGCGCGAAGACGCCTAAGAAGATGAGGACACTATGCCCGACGATTTAGACATTGACCTAGATGCCATCCAGCGCCGCATGGATGGGGCGATGAATGCGCTGAAAACCGAATTTGCCAGTTTGCGGACAGGCCGCGCCTCGGCATCCATTGTGGATGCAATTTCGGTTGACGCCTATGGCACAATGACCCCCATCAACCAACTTGGCACCGTCAACGTGCCCGAACCGCGCATGGTGGTGATCAATGTCTGGGACAAGGGTATGATCGCCAAGGTTGAAAAGGCGATCCGCGAATCTGGCATTGGAATTAACCCTGTGTCTGACGGCCCATTGATCCGTTTGCCCATTCCTGAACTGAACGAAGAACGCCGCAAGCAATTGTCAAAGGTCGCCGCAGGCTATGCCGAAAGCGCCAAAGTTTCGATCCGCAATGTGCGCCGCGATGGGATGGATCAGATCAAAAAGGCTAAATCTGCGGGCATGGGCGAAGATGACCAAAAGATGTGGTCGGACGAAGTGCAGGAATTGACAGATAAATTTATTGCCGCCGTGGACCGCGCCCTAGAGGGCAAACAAGCTGAGATTATGCAAGTTTAATGGCCTTGGCCGCAATCGGAGTGGCAATTTTTGGCCAGCACACCTGAACCCGTCGTCAAGGCCGCATCCCGTTTGGGGCACGCAAAGCACGTCGCAATCATAATGGACGGCAACGGGCGCTGGGCGACCAATCGGGGCTGGCCGCGCCTTGTCGGGCATCGCAAGGGGGCGGAACGGGTGCGCGAAATCGTGGCGGCTTGTCCTGATCTGGGGATCAGCCATTTGACGATCTATGCGTTTTCGACAGAAAACTGGAAACGCTCGACCAGCGAAGTGCTGGGACTGATGAAAATTTTTGCCCGTTATATCAAATCCGAGGCTAATAAACTGGCCGAGGCGGGTGTGCGGCTGCGCTTTATTGGGGATCGCACCCGCCTTGAACCCAATCTGAAAGATTTGATGTCGGGAATTGAGGCGCGCACCGCACATTGCACCACGCTGAATTTGACCGTGGCAATCAATTATGGCGGGCGCGATGAATTGACCCGCGCCATGCGGAAAATCGCGTTATTGGGCTTAGATCCCAGCTTGATAAATGAAGAAACCATCAGCGCATATTTGGACACCGCCGATTTGCCCGACCCCGACTTGGTGATCCGCACATCTGGCGAAACCCGCACGTCGAACTTCTTACCTTGGGCTGCGGCCTATGCTGAATACACCTTCACGCCCACATTATGGCCTGACTTTACGGCCAAAGAATTATCGCAAATTGTGACCAGTTTTTCTGGCCGCGAGCGCCGCTTCGGCGGGGTGACGGCGCGATGACTGGCAGTGCGGAAAACCGATGGTCTGACCTGCGACCGCGTGTCATCTCGGCGGTTGTGATGCTTGTTTTGGGCGGGCTTGATCTGTGGTTTGGCGCGACACCATTTTTGGTCTTGGTCAGCGCGCTGATTGGGGCGATGATTTGGGAATTGGCGCGGATGTCAGCGCCCCAAAACCCACGCGGCGCAGTGGTCTTGGGGCTGGTGGCGGGGGGGGTGATGTTGGGGGCGGCTTTTCCTGCTTGGCCCATCATCTGGATGTCTGCGGCGTTGTCGCTGATATTTTTAGTGCCACCACGACGGCACCCCATTGCCACAACCTTGACCGCATTGGCGATTATGGCGTGTGGTTATGGGTTGTTTTGGCTGCGCGAAACCCAAGGGATTGTGCCAATCTTATGGTTGATGGGCGTTGTCATCGTGTCAGATATTTCGGGCTATTTTATTGGGCGCACCGTGGGGGGGCCGAAGTTTTGGCCCGCGATCAGCCCGAAAAAAACATGGTCAGGGACGATTGCTGGTTGGGTCGGTGCGGCTGGTCTGGGGGCTATATTTGTGGCGCTTGGGCATGGGGGTTTGATGTTGATTTTGTTGTCTCCCTTGGTCGCCTTTGCGGGGCAGATGGGCGATATTGCCGAAAGTTGGCTAAAGCGTCGTGCGGGGATCAAGGATTCCTCGCGTTTGATCCCAGGTCACGGCGGCGTTTTGGACCGCTTTGATGCGGTTGTG
>CAWUUC010000266.1:0-3325 GCA_963924905.1 uncultured Paracoccaceae bacterium | reverse complement strand
AGCGCCATAGGACAGCCATTTTCCACCCAGATCGGTGATAAGTTTGCGCCTGAACCCACTGCAATCAATAAAGAAATCGCCTTGAACCCGAGCGCCTGATTCCATCACCAATTCAGCAATATCACCGCCCTCTGTGCGGATAATCCCTGCCACTTGATCGTCGATCACGGTGACATCCTTGGCTTGTTTACGCAAAAATTGCCCCGCCAAGGCCTGATCGAAATGGAAGGCATGATGAAAGGGACCTGCGGGCACAAAACGACCATCAACCTTGGCAAAAGGTGATTTTTGCCCATCGATCAGATGCTGAAATAAATGCGCCGTGGCCACAGATTGCCCTTTGGCGACGTGATAAGGGTCTAGGAAATTATCCCCCCCGCCCAAAACCAAATGCGGATCATCTATTGGGCCATCATAGTGATGATCCAATCTGCGCCAATCGCGGTGGCGGATGCCCAGTTTTATCGTGGCACCAGAGTGGCGCAGAAAATCACACTCATTGATCCCAAGCCGCGCCAGCATTTGGCGAAACACCGCCGTGGTGCCTTCGCCCACGCCGATGGTGCCAATTTTTGACGATTCAATGACCGTGATAGCGCAGGGTTGACCGCGCATCGCATCGCGCAAGATCAGCGCGGCAAGCCAACCAGCCGTACCACCCCCCACGATGACAATGCGACGCATCTTAGCCGGCCTTGCGGGCAGTCACCCGCGCCCATTCTGGCAGCCATTCGCCATGGGCGGCCAACAGATCATGCGTCACGCCCCAGATTTGATCCAGATCCAACTCTGCCGCCGTATGGGGATCCATCATCGCGGCGTGATAGATATGCGCTGGATTTTCGGTGATCAGGGCCGCGACGGTCAATTCCTGCACATTGATATTTGTCCGCATCATGGCGATCAACTGTGGTGGAATGTCTTTGACAACAGTGGGTTGCAAGCCGTTGGCATCCACCAAAGTTGGCACTTCGACGGCGCAACCTGCGGGCAATTGTGGAATATAACCACGGTTTGCCACATTGCCATAGATGATCGACGGCTCGCCCGTGACCACGGAATTAACGATTTGGCTGGCATATTCATGGCTATCGGCGACTTCGACGGTATTGGCCGATTTCAGCGCTGCCGCTTCTTTTTTCCACCGCGCGATTTGCTCCACACAGCGCTTTGGATATTCATCCAAAGGAATGCCAAATTTTTCAATCAGATCAGGACGGTCGCGTTTGATGAACCAAGGCGTGTATTCTGCAAAATGCTCGGAACTTTCGGTCACAAAATGCCCGACACGGGTCAGCATTTCATAGCGCACCTTATTGGGGCAGCGCGGGTTCCAATGCGATGGTTTGGGAAAACGCCCCTCGCGATAGCCTGCCAAAAGGGCAGGGTAGAGATCGACATAAGACCCATCGGCTTGGCGGTGTTCAAAGTTTAGATAGAACGACATATGGTTGATGCCGCCCGCGCGGTAGCGAATTTCTTCGACAGGAATATCCAGATCCCGCGCCAACTCCCATGCCGTACCTTGCACCGAATGGCACAGGCCCACCTGCCTGATGCTGGGATATTTTTCCGCAATCGCCCAGGTGTTGATCGCCATTGGATTGACATATTGCATCATGATCGCATTGGGGGCGACAGCCATCATATCTTCGCAGATCGACCACAGCACAGGCACCGTCCGCAAGCCGCGCATAATACCGCCCACACCCAAAGTATCGGCGATGGTTTGGCGCAGACCATAGGCCTTTGGCACATCAAAATCTGTAACGGTGCAAGGTTCATACCCACCCACTTGGAAACAGCAGACCACAAAATCAGCGCCGTCCAGCGCGCGGCGTTGTTGGGTGTAGGTTTTAATCGCGGCTTTGCCGCCCAGACTTTGGGCCAACTTACCAACGATCACCTCGGATTCGGCCAATCTTTCGGGGTTGATATCCATCAGTCGAATTTCTGCCGCCGCCAAAGCGGGGCGCGACAAGATATCGCCCGCAATGTTTTTGGTAAAAACGGCAGAGCCTGCGCCGATGAAAGTAATGACGGGTTTCGACATGGGACGTTCCTTAGGTTGCAATGTCAAACGCGGCGCGAACAAGGCGGCGCGTGTATTGGGTTTGTGGGTTTTCTAGAACATCGGCCACAGGGCCTTGTTCTACGATTTTGCCGTTTTGCATCACGATGACGCGGTGGCACAAGGCGCGCACCACTTTTAGATCATGGCTGATAAACAGATAAGACAGCCCCTTATCAGCCTGTAATTTGCGCAAAAGCTCTATGATTTGTGCCTGAACCGACAGATCCAGCGCCGATGTCGGCTCATCTAGCAATATAAACTCTGGTTCCAATGCGATGGCGCGGGCAATCGCCAAGCGTTGGCGCTGACCGCCTGAAAATTCATGGGGGAAGCGCCCCAAAATCGTATCGGGCAGACCCGCATCCGTCAGCGCAGTTTTCACGCGCTGTAAACGATCCGCGCCTGATGTCCCGATATTATTGACGATCAAACCCTCTTCGATCAACTGACGCACCGACATGCGCGGGTTCAACGATGAAAACGGGTCTTGAAAGACGATCTGCATCCTTGCGCGATACGGTTTCATGCCTGCACGATCCAAATGGTCAATGCGATTGCCCAGAAAATCAACCTCGCCCTCGGTCAAGGTGTTGAGCCGCAGTAAGGCCTGACCAAAGGTGGTTTTGCCCGATCCAGACTCGCCCACCAACCCCAAGGTTTCCCCGCGCGCCAGCGACAAAGACAGCCCATCGACCGCCTGCAAGGCATAGTTCGACCCGCGAAACACGCCGCCCTTTCGCAAGCGGTAAGTGACGCGAATGTCGCGGCCTGTTAAAACAACCTCTGGCTTGCCTGTCAGCGCATTGGCCCGCCCTTTGGGTTCAGACCCCAGAAGGCGTTTGGTATAGGGGTGCTGGGGATTTGTGAACAGTTGTTCGGTTGGACCATCCTCGCGCACAAGCCCGTGTTGCATCACATAAACATGATCGGCAAATTGGCGCACCACCGTCAGATCATGGGTGATCAAAATAACGGCCATGCCCATTTTTTGCTGCAAGGTTTTGATCAGGTTCAAGATTTCTGCCTGAACCGTGACATCCAGTGCCGTTGTCGGCTCATCCGCGATCAAGAGTTTCGGCGCGCAGGCCATCGCCATGGCAATCACGACCCGCTGCCGCATGCCGCCCGAAAGTTCATGCGGATACTGCTTCAACCGCCGCTCCGGTTCGGGGATGCGCACGCTTTTCAACAGCTCCACGGCGCGGGCTGTGGCGGCACTCTGGCTCAACCCTTCGTGCAGCATCAGCCCAT
>CAWUUC010000265.1:0-2542 GCA_963924905.1 uncultured Paracoccaceae bacterium | reverse complement strand
CGTAATCTGTTGTTACCGGCGGAAATGGCGGGCATTAGCGGCTCTCCTTATCGCGGGTCAACCAACGCTGGAACAGGGATATCGACAAGACGATGATAAACAAGATGACTGAAATTGCTGATCCGCCCGAGATATCCTGTTTGCCATAGCCGCGCTGGATGGCCTGAAAAACGATGGTTTGGGTGCTGTCTAAGGGGCCACCTTGGGTCATTACGTTGATTTGGGAAAACAGCCCGAACGCCTGCATGGTGATGACGATCAGCACCAAAACGGCGGTATTTTTCAGGCCGGGCCATGTGATATATCGAAAGACTTGCCATTTGGTGGCCCCTTCGATGGCTGCAGCCTCATACAAGGTGGGCGATATGGTTTGCAGACCTGACAGCCAAATCACCATATGAAAGCCGACCGCCTGCCAAATAGACATCGCGATGATCGCGCCCAAGGCTGTGTTGGGATTGCCAAGCCAGTCAATTGGGGTAAATGCGCCAAAGGTGATGGCCGAAAGCATATTATTCAAAAGGCCAGAATTGCCGTCATAAATGATCTTCCACAAAATGGAGACCACCACGATCGAGACAACCACAGGCATGAAATAGATCGTGCGAAAAGCGTTGATGCCGCGCAGTTTTTGGTTGATCAAAAGTGCCAGCCCAAGCGCCAAGCCGCCTTGTAGCGGGGCCACCACGATCACAAATAAAAACGTATTCATCACGGCGCGTAAAAATACGATATCGGATGCCAGAACATAGGTGCGGGCGCCATTTCCGCGATCAAAACTGAACCATTCGCGCATACCGGCGATGTTGGGGTAATCGGGATTGTTGCGGGTAAAGCCGCGCAGGGCGGGGAATTCGGGCGCGCCGTCTTTCAAGACCACATTTCCTGCCTCATCGCGGATTGGGTCCAGCGTCAGCGTCCCCATTCCCAACAGTTGGCTGTAATTGGATAGGCCCACAAATTGGGCAGGATTTGGCGAGACAAGACGTTGATTGGTGAAACTAAAAATGATCGCAAACACAAAGGGGACTAGGATGAACAAGACCATCAAGCCAAAGGCTGGACCAGCAAACAGCCAGCCTGCACGGTTTGAAACTGCAAATTTTGAAGCCATTGTCATAGTCTCCTTTGAAAAATCAGGGGGCGGTTGCCCGCCCCCTGCAGGGAGGAACGATTAGTGGCCGTAGCCGCCGTTTTTCTCGATATCGGCGGTGATTTCATCGGCTGCAGCGTCAAGCGTTGTTTGGACATCTGCGCCTTGGGCGATGTCAGCCACTGCTTTTTCGAACACTTTGGACTGAACCACATAACCTGGGGTGACAGGGCGCAAGGTGCCTTGACCTGAGGACAGTGCAAAGAAGCCATTCAGCGGGCCACCGTCTTTGTAGTTATCAACCATGGCTGCTGCGGTGGTGGTCGCAGGGATTAGGCCGATACCAGTCGAGAAGTCAGCAAGATATTTGTCTTGCAAAGCAAACTCGATAAAGGCGGATGCGCCGTCGGGATGTTCAGATTTGGCGGAAACGCCGAACTGCCACGAACCTGCACCGATCTTTGGACCATTGCCCAGATCAGGCGCTGGCAAGAAGACGGTGTCAGAAAATGCCTCAAGTGCAGGCAGGGCTGCCCAGTTGCCGTTCCAAGAAAACGCATATTTGCCGGACACAAAACCCGAATCGCGGTCAGCGCCGTCTTGGGTTGCTTGGGCGTAACCGCCGCTGAACAAACCTTGCCACCAGTTGCCGAATGCAACCGCTGCTTCGCCGTTCAAAGCGCCTTCGGCGGTTTTATAGGTGCTGCGGTCGACGATATCGCCACCAAAGGATTGCAAGAAGGGCGAGAAGGCATAGGGATACCATTCACCCGTCCAAGCGGTACCCAGATCCAACGCATATTCAAACTTGCCCGAATTCTTTGCAGCGTCCAGTGCTGCTTGGAATTCTTCAGCCGACCATGGAGCGTCAAGTGTTGGCGTACGCAGGCCCAGTTCGTCCAAATAAGACTGACGGGTGGTCAATGCGATGGCCGCATCCCACAGACCGACCGAATACAGCTTGCCATCCCATTTGCCGATCGCGCCTGGCAAGAAATTAGCAATTTTTGATTCGTCGATGGTCAAAGGCTGCATATAGCCAGCCCACGCCCAGTTTGGCATATTCGGGCCGTCAACGTCCAAAATGTCTGGTAAATTGCCAGCCAAGGCACCTGCGGTGACGGAATCGTTATAGGCCGCTTGTGGGAAAGACTGAACTTCGACTTTCCAGTCAGATTGCGACGCGTTGAAATCTGCGACGATCTGGTTCAGGATATTCGCCTCAACCTCATTGCCGGCGCCGTGATACCACATCGACAGCGCGGTTTGCGCCTGTGCAACGGTGGTGAAAGCGACGGATGCAAGCAATGCGCCGACGCCCAGTGTAAAGTGCTTTGTCATTTGGTATCCTCCCTGATGACATTAAGTTTAGCGATGTTAGAGACGGCGCGTTCGGTCACCGAACCGCGCCAGCAGACAGGCCCCGATATCAGCATCGAGGCGTGATCT